>SKIH01000008.1 GCA_007116525.1 Bacilli bacterium | reverse complement strand
TAAAAAAGAGCATATAGCTCTTTATAATTCTAAAATTTCTATTTCTTCTACTACTTCTAATTGTGCTTCCACTATTTCTTTTAATCTTCTTTTAAATACATTAACATTTCTTCTTAACATATGTGCTTCGCTTTCAGTCTTTTCTGCTTTTAGTAAAGCTTCATTAACTATTCTATTAGCATTTCTTTTCGCCTCTTCAACGATAGCTTCTCTTTCCTTTTGAGCAGCAAGTCGCATCTGATCAGAAGTTTTTTGAGCCATATAAATAGCCCTATTTAAAGTTTCTTCTGTATTTTTATAATGCTCAAGTTGAGCATTCAAGTTGTCATAATTTAAAAGTTTAGATTCTAATTCTTCAATTTTTGAGTCCTTATTTTTAGTTTCAGATATTATTTTTTCTACATTATCTATAACTTTATCTAAAAACTCATTAACTTCATCAGGATCATAACCTCTAATAGAACGATTAAATCTTTCCATATATCACCTCAGCACAAAATTAAGTAGTTTACCATTCAATATTTAAATCAGTATTATCATGAACATCCTTAGTGTCTTTATCATCAGTTATTTCACCTTGCACATTAACATTATTAGGTGTGCAAAGAAATATTCCTCCACCAATTTTTTCAGCTTTTCCACCAATCGCATAAATTGCACCACTTAAAAAGTCCATAATTCTTTTAGCTTGGTCACCTGTAACTCTTTTCAGATTCACAACAACAGTATTTCTTTCTTTTAAATGATTAACGATACTATTTGCCTCCGAATATGCTCTTGGTTCAAGCAAAATCATTCTGCTTGTTCCATTGTTTTCTTCTAACATATCCTCAGGTGTTACATCATAAAACCTATCATTACTACTTGTATCTACAGTTTCATCGTCACCGAAAATTTTTCCTATATTTAAACCCATTTTATATTCCTCCTAATAATTCATATATTACTAACCTAATTTTAGCATAAGTAACTTTAAAAATAAACGATTTTAAAAAGGTTTACACTTCTGAACACTAATAATCTACTACAACAGTCCTTTGTTTCGTAGCAACATTTCCAAACCTATCTGTTGCCTCATATGTAATTATGTATTCACCTGGTATTCCTAACATTAAATTTGATCTTATATTCAATGGCACAGATATATTACTATCATAATAGTCTTGAGCACTAACTCCTGTTAAATAATCAAAGCTTGTTTGAGTTGAGTTAATAGTAGTAGGGTCAATACCTGGGTCAAAAGTTATGATTGGTGGTTTATCTCCATATACTATAACAGTTCTAATAGCTCTAGCAGTATATTGATCATGGGTGATCGTATATGAAATGGTGTATCTGCTAAACGTAGATGTATCTATAGAACTACCATCTCCTGATACAACAACATTAAACGCACCATTCGGGTACTCTACCGTATTAAAACCACCGCCACCATCAGGAATATGTGCAGTTACACCTGGGTCGTCAAACGTACTACCTATAGCAATATACATAAGAGGGTCTCCGTCTAATGCAATATATGGTACATCAATATAATCACCACCAACACTATAACCCTCCATAGAGTAAATGATATTACCAGCTACATTAGTAATAGTTACAACCATATCATTTTCAAACGGTTCTCTAGTCTGCGGATTTGTTATATCTTTTTCTACAAACCCTTCGGTTTTTAGTTCGCCTATTTGAATAGATAAACTCGTCCCATCAGAACTTGGAAATTCTGGTAAAAACCTATTAGAAGCTCCCCATTGACGAGCACCTTCTAAAATGACTTTTATTTGAGTCTCATAAGAACTCTGTCTCATATTTTGTATCGTGTTTTCAACAAGAGGAATTGCTATTAAAGAAATAATCCCTAAAATAACTACTACAGCAGTAACTTCCACTAAAGTAAAACCTTTTTTATTTTTCACAAAATCACGCCTTCTTCTTTGCTATTACAACAGCTTTATTTTCTAAAGATAATTTAGAATAGTATTTAATAAAATCATCATAGTTAAAATTTTCCAAATCGTTTAATACATTATAATTTAAAAATCCATTATTAACAACATCTGAGAGAATAAAATTATTTGGAGTGTTTACATTCATCGGATAAGTTGCTAAAACCATTTTCATTTTTTGCTTCTTCCTATCGAAATCAGCCTTTGTAATTTCAACATTCTTAACAACCTCATCAACAATATTAACAACCATTTCAGCATCTTTATCGGTTTTGAAATCAACATTAATAATCAAAAAGTCATCAGCTCTGAAAAAACCACTTGAATATCCACCAATAGTTAAATTCTTTTCATCTAAAACTTCGTTTAAATCACTTGTCTTGGAAAAAAGAAGACCATATATATACCAATTCAAAATATCTACTTCAAAACCATCACTTAAAATTTCTTTCAAGCTAATTTTATAACTCAAAGAAACAGTGTCATTTTCTAAATCTAAGTCCAAAAACTCTTTTTCTTTAAAAACACTATCTAGTTCTTCTTCTTTAAAAAGTTCTATTTCAGGAATGCTTGGAAAACTCTTTTTACTTTGATTGCTTTTAATAAGGTCAATAGTCTCTTTTGGTTCAACATCACCTGTAACGATGACAACCATATTACTAGGATTATAAAATGTGTTATAGCACTCTTTAAGTTGATCTTTTGTAATAGAATTTATGCTATCGATAGTACCTATAATAGGAATCTTATATTCACTTTTATGAAATAAGTTATTCATAACAACATCCGAAATATAATAATCATTTATGTTATGATACATCTTAGCTTCTTCAACTATTATTCCTTTTTCTTTTTTTACATTTTCATCAGTAAAATAAGGTTCTTGAACATAATTTAACAAAAAATCTAAGTTTTCAAGAGGTTTTTCATTCGTTTTAAATAAATAACAAGTTCTAACATGGCTCGTATTTGCATTTGGTCGTGCACCATTTTTATGAAAAACATCGAACACATCTATGCCATTTTCACTTTCAAAAACTTTATGTTCAAGAAAATGTGCAATACCCGCCGGCATTTTTTTATATTCTTTTTCACCTTTAAATCTAAAATTATTATGAATACTTCCATACTTAGTAGTAAAAGTAGCATAAACAGATGAAAACTTTTTCATTGGAAGAACATAAATTTCAAGGCCATTACTAATTTTTTCATAATAAATATCTAAATCAAAAGCTTCAAAATAAGTCTTTTTCATACTACTCCTCCTCTAATAAATATATCGTGTTTAAATGAATTTTATTTGCAAGTTTAACAATATCTTCAAGAGTAACGGAATTTATTAAAGAAAGTTCTTCTTCATTAGAGTATTTTTCTTTAAACTCTTTTGAAATTATTTTTCTTTGAAAACTAAACAACGAATCTTCAGCACTTTTAATATTGTTTACCCAAGTTTTTTTGGCGTCATTTAATTCATCTATTGTTACACCATTTTTCAAGCTTTCAAAAATTCCTATAATTAAACTTTTAGTTTTCTCATAATTTTCAGCACTAATTTTAGTAAAAACTTCAATCACATGATGACTTTGATAAAAACTCGCGCCGATAGTGTAACAAAGAGAATGTTTTTCTCTAACTTCCTTAAATAACTTCCCAGAAGTACTATTTAAAATATCGCTTAAAACTTTAGATGTAGCTACAATTTCTTTAAAATCCAATTCCTCTAAAGTATACCCTATTCTAAGTTCACTTTGTCTAGTTTTAAACTTTTCTTTAACTTCTTTAACATCATTACTATTACTTTTAATGAAACTCTTGTATTCAACTAAATTTAAAACTTCTCGCTTTTCTCTAAATAAATTGTCTAATTTTATTTCTAAAGCGTCAACATCTACTTTTCCTAAAACGAAAACATCTAGCTTCCAATTGTTCAACATATCCTTATAAAAATTATAAAGACTTTTTTCATTGCATTTCTCTAAAAACTGAATTTCACCTTGTGAATCAAGAGAAAATATTCCCCCATCATCAAAAACTTTTGCAAAGCGAAGATCAGCATAATCACTTGGATAATCTCTTAAACTTTTTAAAGACTTCATATAAATATCTTTTTGTTTTATAAAATCCTTTTTAACAAAACCTTCATCTTCAACTTTAATGTTAAAAAGAATTTTTTCTAAAAAGTCTAAGTTTTTCTCAGTTGGGCTCAGCCCTAAAAGTCCTTCATTTAAGAAACCAACACTAACATTAAACTGAAATAATTTACCTTGACCTTTTGTAACGATGTCATTCCAACTAACCAAATTTTCTTCCATCTTAACTTCTAAATCTCTTTTATTTTTAAAAGATCTGTTAGAACTTTTCATCATTTTCTTCAAAAGCATTCCATATGTATAGTCTTTATCTTCCATGTTTTTAGTGAAAACAATTTTAATTTGTGTAGCATTGAATTTATTTGTTTCAAAGTAATGTATTTTATAATTTTGTTTATCTATAGTCATATTTGCCCCCTATTTATTTATTGAGTTAAGTGCTATCTCCATCATATTAGTAAAAGTTCTTTCTCTTTCTTTACTAGTTGTCGCTTCTTTCGTTACTAAACTATCAGATACTGTCAAAATAGCAGAAGCATTCTTTCCTAACAATTGAGCATTATGAAAAAGCGCGAATGTTTCCATCTCTACACAAGAACATTTATATTTTTGATACAAAAACTGAAACTTGTTTCTCTCTTTATAAAAAACATCACTACAATGGGCTGTAACTTTATTGATTTTATAACCAAGCTCCTTTGCACTTGTTTCTATACTCTTGTTTAATTTCTTCGAAGAAAATTTAAAAATTTCAGAATTTTCATTTTGCACATTGGCATAAGTAGATTCAGAGTAAGTCTTTTCTACTAAAAGAACATCATATAATTTTAACTTTTTAGTATAAATACCACACGATCCTACTCTAATTATATTTTCAACATCATAAAACTTATATAATTCATAAGAATAAATCCCCATGCTTGGATTACCCATACCAGATCCCATGACAGTTACTTTTTTGCCTTTATAAACACCTGTGTATGCAAGCATTCCTCTAACTTGATTAACAAGTTTGTAATCATCTAAAAAGTTTTCTGCAATAAATTTTGCTCTAAACGGGTCACCTGGCATTATTACAGTTTTTGCAATATCCTCTTTTTTAGCCTCAATATGTGGTGTCATTCAATCACTCCTATCATTCTTAATTATAGCATAATAAAAAAAGATTAACATTAACAGTTAGCCTTTTTTTATAACATTTTCTACAAGTCCTGGATATTTTTTAGCCTTTTTCATTATCTTTTTCTTAATTTTTCCTTCTCGTATTCTAATGGTCTCAGAAGATACGTTGTGTTCTTCAGCGAGTTCTTTTAAAGTTTTAGATTTAAAAGAACCACTTCCCTCCCCGCATCTTTCTAAAATCAACTTTCTTTTTTCTGGTTCCAAACTTGACAAGATTTCTCTTATTTCTTCTGTTGTTTCTTTAGTTATAACATTTTCAAGTGGATCAACCATGCTTTTATCTTCTAAGAAATCATACAATTTATCGCTATTGTCATCATAGCTTAATTGAGAATCAAACCTAATAAAGCCTTCTCTTAAAATCAATATTTTCACTACACTATCTATAGTTGAATTAGTTTCATCAGCAAGCTCATATATGCTTGGATAATAACCTTTTTCATTTTTATAATATTCTATTTTTTCTTCTATTATTTTTAATTTTTCATCAACTTTATATGGTAGTTTAATCGGTGTTGAATTAGTTTTAACAAATGAAGATATCGACTGCGTTATTAACTTGACAGCATATGTTGAAAACATAGTACCATAATTGAAATCAAAAGTATTAGCGGCATTTATAAGAGCTAAATTACCTTCTTGAACCAAGTCTAAATAATCAACGCCTCTACCTAGAAATTTTTGGGCTACTTTAGGTACTAAAAGTAGGTTGTCAACGATTAATTTTTCTCTAGCATTATCTGTTGTCTCATTTTTCTTTTCTTCTTTGATTTTTTTTATATCATCAAAATATAACTCTATATTTAAATCACTAAAGTATTTTGAGTGTTTATTCATCTTGCAACTCCTTTTGTATTATACATACCATCTAATTGATAATATGACAAAATATAGCTTTTTAACTTTTTCGCAACTACATCTTTTATTTGTCCTACTCTTTGATGTGTAATACCTAGTTCTTCCGCTAATTCTATTAGTGTTTTTTTTCTTATTCCTAAAACATTAGCAAGCAAATAATGTATTGCAATACTTTTATGCTTTGAGTTCATACCCTCTACTATACTAAGACATCCTTCTAACATCTCATCATGTATGACCATATCAAAATGGTCTTGGTGATCATCAACTACTAAAAAATTTATCACTTCTTCAGCATCACCATCTCCATTATATACAAAATCATTCAAACTAGAAATCTCATTATTAATTATGCTATGCTCTTCTACTTTATCAATTGACAGACCAGTTAAGCGAGATATTTCTTCTAAATCACTACTTTCACCGGTCTCTTTTTCAAGTTTTTCTTTTGCTTTTTCAATTTTATAAGTTATTTCATTGACATATACAGGTTTTCTTATAATATGTTCTGAATTATGAATATATCTTACTATAGATTGTCTTATCCAATAAACTGCATAAGTATAAAAAGTATTTCCCTTTTTATAATCAAATAATTCTATTGCTCTAATAAGACCGAGATTTCCTTCTTGCAAGTAATCTAAATAATTATCTGAATTTTCACTTATAAATTTAGAGGTAACAAACCTAGCTAATCTTAAATTACCATTTATCAGTTCCTCTTTTGCAGACATATCTCCCTTTTCTAGCCTCTTGAAAAGTTCTATTCTTTCATCTTCTCCCATAACATCAAATGTTTCCATATCAGAAAAATATAATTCGGTACTTTTTAATCCCTTTTGCTCATCCATAGTAACTCTCCTTTTGTAAATGTTTATATAATATAATATTTACAAATAAAATGCAAATAAAAAAGGACTTATTACAGTCCATTCTTACTAACTTTAAGTGCTACAAGCGATAATATTGCTATTAAGCCAAATACTACTCCTAAAACAATAATTTTAGTACTATTATCATCTATATCATTATTATAAGTATCAGAAATTGCTTCTGCCTCTGCATTATCTTGTTCTGTTTCAATATTTTCACCTTGTTGATCATCAACTTGTGGTGATTCTAACTCATCATTATATTCTTCAACTACGTTTAAAAACTTTATGTAGATATCGTCTTTATTGTCTACAAAATCCCATTCATAAATGCTGCCGCTTACACTTTTTGCATTGTGATCTAAAACTCGTCCTTCGACATTAATCCTTAGCTTAAATTCAATATCTAATTCTTGATCCAGTCCCATACTTAATTCTGAACCATCATCATTTGGTTTAGGAATTTCTATTATGAATTCAACATCATCACCATTTTGATTTAAATGAGTGTCGTGTACGACATCTCCTAAGATTTCTTTAGTAATTTCCGAAAAAGCTTCCAAATTATCAGTTTCAATTATTAATATGCCGCCTTTTTTTATACCGCCTTCTACTTCTTCATCTATTTCAATAACTTCATAACTTGACACACCATCTCTATCACTGAGGTCTTCAACATTGTCAATAGGTTCACCCTGGACCCATTCTGCCCATTCCTCTTCGGTTTGTGTTATAGTTAACTTGAATTCTGTAACAGCAGTCCCATCAGTTCTAATTGTAGATGAAAGATTAATTTCAGTACAACCAGTTAAAAATAGTGTTGATAATAAAAATATTCCTAGTAATTTTTTCTTCATTCGTGGCACCCCTTATCATTTACAATTATATTTTAAATAGCCGCAAGTGTCAAAGAATAAATTACAAACAAAAACCCTTATTTTCTTTTTAAAATAAGGGTTTTTAACATTAAAACAAATATAAGTTTTACACTTGTTTACATACATATTAGTTGTTTACATTATCACTTTCTACTTAAATGCTCTTTTAAAAACTGTCCAGTATAACTTCCCTTTACTTCAGAAACTTCCAAAGGGGTTCCTTCTGCAACTAATTCACCGCCTAAGTCTCCACCTTCGGGTCCTAAATCAATCAAATAATCTGAAACTTTTATGACATCTAAGTTATGCTCGATTACTACAACCGTATCTCCATGTTCAACAATTCTATTTAAAATTAATAATAACTTCTTAACATCATCAGTATGAAGACCTGTAGTCGGTTCATCTAAAATATACAAACTTTTACCGGTTGGCTTTTTTTGTAATTCTTTAGCAAGTTTAACACGACCTGCCTCCCCACCTGATAAGGTAGGTGCACTTTGACCAAGTTTTATATAGGAAAGACCTACGTCCATAAGCATATCAAGCTTCTTTTTGACTTTTGGAATGTTTTCAAAAAATACCACTGCCTCTTCTACTCTCATGTTTAACACATCGGAAATAGATTTGTTTTTATATTTTATTTCAAGAGTCTCTTTATTATATCGTTTCCCTTTACAAACCTCACATGTTACATAAACATCTGGTAAAAAATGCATCTCTATTTTCTTAACACCATCACCCTGACAAGCTTCACATCTTCCACCTTTTACATTGAATGAAAATCTACCTTTGCCGTAACCTCTTATCTTTGCTTCTCTAGTTTCTGCAAAAACATCTCTAATTGGATCAAATACGCCGGTATAAGTCGCCGGATTACTTCTTGGTGTTCTACCAATTGGTGCTTGTGATATTTCTATAATCTTATCTATATTGTTAAGACCTTTTATTTTTTTATGTTTTCCTGGTTTTTCTTTTTTCTTATGAAGATTTGATGAAATCGATTTATATAATATTTCATTTACTAATGTACTTTTCCCGCTTCCAGAAACCCCAGTTATAGAAGTTAATGTGCCAAGTGGAATTTTTATGTCAATGTTTTTTAAATTGTTTTCTTCTGCACCAATAATTTCAATAAATTTTTTATTTCCTTTTCTATACTTTTCTGGTAATTTAATTTTATATTCACCACTTAAATATTTTCCGGTAATACTATTTTTTGATTTCATAACTTTTGTAGGTGTCCCTTCTGCAACGATCTGACCACCGTGCATCCCCGCATTAGGACCAATATCAACGAGATGATCACATGATCTCATAGTGTCTTCATCATGTTCGACTACTATTAGAGTGTTACCTAAATCTCTCATCTCTAAAAGAGAATTAATAAGTCTTTGGTTATCCCTTTGATGCAGACCAATAGAGGGCTCATCTAAAACATACAAAACACCTGTAAGTCTAGAACCTATTTGAGTTGCAAGTCTAATTCTTTGTGATTCACCACCAGATAAAGTGACTGCCGTTCTACTTAAAGTTAAATATTCAAGACCTACATTTATTAAAAATGATAATCTAGATTTAATTTCTTTTAAAATTAGTTCGGCTATTTCCTTTTGTTCCTTATTCAATTTTAATTTATCCATTTTGTTATATAAATCTCTAATACTAAGGGAAGACATCTCATGAATATTCAATTTGTTGATTTTTACAGATAAAACTGAGTCTTGAAGTCTTGCACCATTACATGCTGAACAAGGTAGTTCAGTCATAAACTGTTCTATCCACTCTCTAATCCATTCACTTTTTGTCTCAATATATCTTCTCTCTAAATTTACAATTAAACCTTCATAATAATCTTTAGAATATCTTACATTTCCGTTTTTAGACGTGTGTTTGAAAGATATTGGTTCATTTGATCCGTAAAGAACTACGTCTAGTTGTTTTTTTGTTAATTTTTTTATAGGCACATCCATATTTATACCATAATGGCTACAAGTTTCCTTTAAATTCGTATAGTAAATATTAGATTCATCCTTCACATTTAAAGGAAGTAATGCACCTTCATTTATACTTAATTCTTTGTTTGGTGCAATTAAATCGTAATCTACTTTTTGTTGAACACCTAACCCTTTACAAACAGGGCAAGCACCATATGGTGAATTAAATGAAAAGATTCTTGGTTCCAACTCCGGAATAGAAAAGTCACAATGAGGACATGCATAATTTTCACTCATTACCATTCTTTCTTTTCCTAAAACATCGATGATTACTTTTCCTTCACCATTCTTTAGGGCTAATTCAATAGAATCATATAACCTACTTCTTATATCATCTTTAATTATTAACCTATCTACAACGACATCTATGTTGTGCTTTTTATTTTTTTCAAGTTCTATTTCTTCCATTAGATCATATTCTTCACCATCTATAATAACTCTAACAAAACCATCTTTTCTTAATTTTTCAATCAAATCTTTATGAGTTCCTTTTTTACCCCACGCAGCTGGTGACAGAACCCTAATTTTGGCACCTACTTCTAACGTTAAAACTCTATTAGTCATTTCATCTATAGTTTGACTAGTAATAGGATTATTGTGAACCGGACAATAAGGCGTTCCTACACGAGCGTACAAAAGTCTTAAATAATCATATATTTCTGTAACTGTACCTACCGTACTTCTTGGGTTTTTATTCGTAGTTTTTTGATCAATACTAATGGCAGGCGAAAGACCTTCAATACTATCTACTAATGGTTTTTCAGATCCACCTAAAAACTGTCTAGCGTAAGCGCTGAGACTCTCAACATACCTTCTTTGACCTTCAGCATATATAGTATCGAACGCTAAACTACTCTTACCGCTTCCAGAAACTCCAGTCATTACAATTAACTTGTTTTTAGGAAGCGTTATATTTATATTTTTAAGGTTGTTCTCACGAGCACCTTTAACAACAATATTATCCATTTTTATCACCTCAAAGCATAAGTATTATACCACAAAAAAAAGTTTAACATAAATTAAACCTTTTTCCAAATCAAAAATTATATTCTAATTCATATTCAAAACCATGTTCTGTATTAGTTACAATTACATAAGCACCAACGATTAACTCTCCCGTGATAGGATTTGTGATACCTCTTTCCAAATAGCCCTCATCTTGCAAGGTTAAAACATCAATATAATGGTTTTGACCAATCTCATCTGGACGATATTCACGATTATAATTAATATACAAACTCGCGGCCTTTATAATACTTCTTTCAGTCTCTTCAAAAGATTTCTGTCTAGAATTATTTATAACACCTACCAAAGATGGTGTAACTATTAATAAAATAAGAACTAAGACTCCTATTGTTACTAAGATCTCTACTAATGTAAAACCTTTTTTCATATTTATCACCTATAATAATTATATCATAAATTACTATGTTTTTTTAAAATATAGCTTGCATCTTTAAAACTTATCAGATCATAACTAGGATAGCTCCAATCACTTATCAAATAAAAGAAACTTCTTTCAACAACACCTTTTAAATCCGCCAAGTCACTAGGGTTATACAAGAGCAAATCTTTAATATTTAAAGCTATAATTTTCATATAGCTCATATTACTTAATGTTGATAGTGCTAACTTTTTATCAAAATATCCTTCGAAATTAATAAAACAAATGCCTTTTACAAAACTAGTGTATACTGTCATTTATTTTTTTACCTACATATAAAAGACTACTAAACATAAACAAAGGAAATTTTGTGATTGGACTCATCTCTTCGGCCTTTTTAATGCCGATATTCATTTGAAATTTTCTTTTATCGTTTTTACTTTTGTGATTTGAATTATCACTAACTTTAGTTTTTGCTATATTTATACCCTTATTATCGTACTTTTCACTCTCTTGCTTTATGTATGTATAAGGGATTTCAACTTCCAATGTTCCAACTGTAAATTTTATTTTATCTCCTATTATTTCATATTCCACTTTTGAACTACTATAAACTATATAATCGGGTATATCATCTTTACTACTAATCTCAATATTTTCTTTAATAGTTAACTTATCTCTGACTTTATACTTATAAAAAGTTTCATAATCTTCCGATTTAAAAACGCACTCCTCAGAAACTTCATCACAAACTTTAAGCTCATTTTCATAATGCCTATATAAGTACTTTCTATACTTATATTTTGTTACTTGTTCTAGTTTGTTTGGAAATAATACAAAGTTATTATCTTTTAAAATGGAATCTTCAAACATTGGATTATAATAAACATAATCTTCTTCTAACTTTTCTATAAATGTTATTTCATCCAAGTTGTTATATTTAAAATCATTTGCGAAATTATATTTTAAATACGCACTTTCTATACTGCCATCTGGAGACATATACATGTCATAAGTTTTAATGTTATCACTAATGTCATATAAGTAAACTCTGATTTCTAGTTCGTTAAAATAATAATAATCATCTAGCTCTATTTTTAATTCACCACCATTATACACGGTATTTAAATATTCTTTTTTATTTCCGTTTTTCACAATTGAATCAAAAAAGTTTGTACACGGATCACAAATAACTTCATAATCAACTTTTTTGCCGTTAGCAAAAATTTCTATTTCCGGTATTCTTAAAGCTCCATATGACCCAGATATGTTGTTGAATATCAGATGCTTAAATGGCATCATTCGATAATGTTCATAATAAAATCGCGAAATGATTTGATGATCATAGTCTTCAATAATCGGATACTCATAATAATAATCACTAAACTCTGTGAAAATATAATCGTCATAATCTACTATGTAATCATCACCCATGTGGTAGTTGTATCCTAAATCCTTCTCTATCTGCTTATAATATTGATATTCTTTGTACTCCTCAACTAAAGTAGTATCACTTTCTAATATTTCATCACTACTAGTAAAATACTCCGAATACTCACCATAGTATGTTGAAGATACTGCTAAAACATCCGGCATAAACAAAAATAATATTACGATTAAAAATAATTTTTTCATAAAAAAACCTCCTACTTCAAAGTACGAGGTTTAGAAATTAATTCCTTTTTATTATTCTTCTAACATTAGTGAATCTAAAGTGTCTTGGTTTACAAATACATCGATTTTGTAATCAAAAACTTTAGTATAGTTATAAATTTCTTCATCTTTTAAATTGTCTACAAATAAATTAAACAAATTAGCTAACTTAATTCTTTCAGTATGGCTAACAGAAATATATCCTTCAACAATACGAACACTTTTAATTTTTACGAAATCATCAATATGATTTACTTCGACTAATATTGTATCATTCTCTAAAGTATCATCAATAAAGACAGTATAATTATTACTATCTCTAGTCAATAAATCTCCTATGCTATCGTCTATGGTAAAGT
>SKIH01000054.1 GCA_007116525.1 Bacilli bacterium | reverse complement strand
TTTAAAGCGGTTTGCTCACCTACTATTTTACTGATTGCAAAAGGAATACCTGAAGTTGACAATGATAAAAATATTGCATAAATGGAGTAACCATAACTATATAAGGCTCCACCTTGAACTCCTATCATCGCATAAAAAGGTATTACATAAAAAAGACCAATAACTCTAGAAATCACTAATCCTAAAGTTGCAATCATAGCACCTTCTACAAAACTATTTTTTCTCATAACATCCCCTAATTTCTATCTAATGTGATTGAATGAACATTTTCGAAATCATCACTTTTAACTAAGATCTTAAAGTTGACAAAATCAAAATCAGCTTCTTTTTCAATGTAGCCTATCAAATTAACTCCTTTAATTTCTCCACCTACTTCGACAGTATCATCGAAATAACCAATACTTGGGAAACCATTTATTGTCTCAACATCATGATAAAGTAAAATTCTTGTGTTAGACAGTTCTTCTTTGGCGTTATCCAAAGTCATATAATAAATATACTCTTCATCATCAATGTCACTAATGACTATTCTAATATCATATAAATCATTTTCTATTATTTCTTCTTTTAATTTTAATGTTTCTAAATCTTCAAAGTAGTCATTTGAATTGACTGGTTTACTACATCCTAATAATGTAATTGAAATAATAATAATTAAAAATATTGTTTTTTTCATAAGTCACCCTTTTTCATAAATCAATTATATATTAAAACAAGTTTTTATTCAAACAAAAAATGTGTTATTTAAAACACATTTTTATATTAATATCTAATAGTTCTACTAGTAAACCAACCTCTACCCGCAGGGAAATTAACTAAGTTTCTTGGATTAACTCTCCTACTAGTATGTGAGTTAGTCAAGTTACCATGATGTCCTCTAGATATTTCAAAGTGAAGATGCAACCCTGTAGTACATAAATCCCACGGTGTAAGGCCTCTATCTCCACCCATAACCCCTATTTGAGTATTATGAGTAACT
Source organism: Bacilli bacterium (assembly GCA_007116525.1). Lineage (GTDB taxonomy): Bacteria > Bacillota_I > Bacilli_A > RF39 > UBA660 > CSBR16-113R1. The sequence goes on along the minus strand of SKIH01000054.1, from coordinate 2,748 downwards.
ATGTCCCCCATACTAACATTAACGCGGTATAAGTGCATATAAACGCTTGTATAATTTGATCCATTAACTATATGATTTAAGAAAACCATTGTTCCACCACATTCTGTTCTATGTATAATATTTTCAACACGTCCAGGAGCAGTTGCATAAATAGGAACATTTGAACTCCATATAGTCCCAATATCAACCCCACCGTGCATCGTATAAACACCTCTTGTAGGATGCCATCTCATACCATAATTACTAGTAATAACCCCATGTGCAACAGGTCTATAAAACGCCGTTCCAGGTGGAAGTCTTCTACCACAAGTAGCAATAGGTTCATCAAGTTCACATTTCAAGTTTTCTCTATAATGCCTAACTAATTGTTGCTGAGCTTTAATTTCTTCATCAACAGATAGTCCTACTTCTTCTAATTCGCTTAAGCTATTACCAAGTCTATCAACCTGTACTTTTAAACTTTCTTGCTTATTATCTAAAGCAACCGTCTTTTTTTCTAATTCCTCTATTTTATTATTGTTTTGAACAATCAACGAATTAAACTCATCGATTAGATTACTATTATAATTTGCCAGTTGCTCTGAAATTGCAACTCTATAAATAAAGTCTGTAAAATCTTTAGCGCCAAAAGCATACTCTAAATATGCCGATTCACCGTTCGATAGTTGCAAAAAGTTCATAATTTCTTTTATTTCTTTGTCTTTAGAAACAATATTTTCGCCTAACTCTTCTATTTCTCTTTCAGTTTCAACTATGTTTTTATGTGCTAAATCAATTTCATTTGAAATGTTTTTAATTTGATTGTGAGTTGAGTTAATTTCCGCTTCCGTTAATTGAACTTCTCGTTCAGCTTCCCTTTTTGCTCTTTCAAGAGCCTCAAGTTCATTAACTAAATCTCTTACTGTTTTAGCGCCTACATCCTGTGGTGCTATAAAAAGCGGTAACAATATTGCAAAAACAATAACTATTTTAAAAATTTTCTTCATATTTTTCTTACCCCTTCAAAATTTTTCTATGTCTTTTGTAGTCTCTATCGTACTTGTAAACTAATTCCCAAAAGTTTTTTGAATGATCAAAATGAATTAAATGACAAAGTTCATGTATAATCACATAATCTATTATACTTTTATCATACCTAATCAACTTTGAATTCAAAGTGATAGTTTTACTACTTTTATTGCAAACACCCCAACGTGTTTTCATTTTTCTACTTCTAAGCCTGTAATTCGGTATTTCCTCATCAAATATAGAGTAAACATAATTATATCTTTCCTCAAATATTTGATTTGTTTTTTTCTTGATAAACTTATTTAAAAATTCCTCAGACTTAACTAAAATGCTGCCGTTATCAAAAATAATTTCAGATAAACTTGGCATTATAATTATATCATATTCTACCCCTAAATAATAGAATTTGGCCTCTTCTTTTTCACGCTTTACACTCTTGTTTAATAGCGCTTCAATCTTACCTTCGTTTTCCAAGATAAGTCTTTTTATTTCTTTATCCCTAGTAAATTTAGAAGTATTTACAATTATATCAAGGTCTTTAATTTTAATATAAGTATTTTTATTATTTTTTCTATTAATAATAACGTTTACAAGGTTTCCACCAATTTCAATTTGCATATTATCACCCTTAAAAAAAGCCGAGATAAACTCAGCCTTTATTTATAAAAATATTGTCAATATTACTAAAAATGTAAAAGCTAATGCAAATAATGCATAAACATATTTGCTAATAAACTTCATCCAATCTTTAAATGAGATATCTAAATACGTAATTCCCGCAACAATAGCCAAACTAGTAGGTAAAATTAGCATCAAAGCTGAATGATACATTTGAAAACCTAAAGCTATTATGAAGTTATTATCATTGTTACCAATAACTGATGTAATAGTATCCGCAAACGTAGATATAAATGCTGACAAACTATTAGTAAATACTCCAGCTAATAACGGTAAGAATACCGCAACAACTAAAGCAGAATCTCTAAATAGTTCTGCAACGTAATAAACTAAAGTGTTTAAAAATGTTGGAGATGTGAATGTTGCAGCCGACATAACTATGCTAGCTATTACTACAAAAAATGCAGGTTTCGCAACTTCCTTCACACCATATAAAACAGAATCAATATATTCATCAACACCAATTTTATTAAATAGTGCAAGCCCTACTGTAACCGCTAATACGATCAATGTTGCCTCATTTAAACTATAAAACCCAATAGCGTCTAGCTTACCAATCATACTTTGAAAAACTGGAATCCCTAATAATTCAAAATCTAACACTTTATCATGCATATCAATGAAAAATTCAGTGTTTATTCCAAACCTCCAATTATATGTTGCAACTAATAAGAATAAAACTAATAAATCGATTACAATAGCAATCGGCCAAAAACTTTTCTTATCTTTTACATCAATATATAAAGGTATATTTTTTTCTTCTTTACTACCTTTTTCCAAAACTCCAAGTGCATTAGAAGTGAAATACACTACTAACAATGTCGCTAAAAATAAAACAATTTTAACTATAATGTTATAGTTAACATCTAAACCTAAATAATAGTTTAAATAGCCACTAACTTCAAATCCATAAATTGATGCAAAGTTACCAAAAACTATAGCACCAAATGTTGCAAACATAGCAACGATTTTACTATACTTTATTTTCAAAAGAACAGTAATAAAAAATGGCACAAGTAGTAATAAAACAAAGTGATTACCACCTATTGCTGATAAAAACAT
>SKIH01000067.1 GCA_007116525.1 Bacilli bacterium | reverse complement strand
TAGGAGGAAAATAATATGGAACTTATAATAATTGGTCTTTTAGTAATTTTGATTATAATTGGGATTTTACTTTTGAATAAAAGTGTTAATGAATCTAATATAACAGAGAGATTAGGTAAAATAGAAACAACGTTTGTTAAAGAAATCGGTGAATTTAAAAGTGATCTTTCTAAAAATATGAACAGCGACTTTAATACTTTAAATGAGAAGATAGATTATCGTTTGAATTTGATTAGTGATAAAGTTAGTGAAAGACTAGAGGAAAGTTTAGAAAAAACAGGTAAAACTTTCAATAATGTATTAGAGCGATTAACTAAAATTGATGAAGCTCAAAAGAAGATTGATAATTTGTCGAATGATATAGTATCACTACAAAGTGTTCTTACTGACAAAAAATCAAGAGGAATATTTGGGGAAGTTAATTTAAAGCAAATCTTAAGTAGCGTCTTTGGTGATAACAATGATAAGCTTTATAAGTTGCAATATACGCTTTCAACAGGTGTAATGGCTGACTGTGTACTATTTGCACCTGAGCCCTTAGGAACTTTGGCGATCGATTCAAAGTTTCCGCTTGAAAACTATCGAATGATGGTTGATACTAATTTAGATAATACTTCTAGAAAAGAAGCTTCTAAAAAGTTTAAATTTGATTTAAAAAAGCATATAGATGCTATTTCTGATAAGTATATTATCTCGGGCGAAACTAGCGATCAAGCTATTATGTTTTTGCCAGCGGAAGCAATTTTTGCAGAAGTTAATGCATATCATTCTGATATTGTTGAGTATGCGTATAAAAAGAGGGTATGGATTACTTCGCCTACAACGTTAATAAGCACGTTGACGACTATTCAAGTTATTATAACAAACTTAGAAAGAGATAAATATGCCAGTGTAATACATAATGAGTTAAATTTACTTTCTAATGAATTTAAAAAATACAAAGACAGATGGGATAAATTATCTAGAAGTATCGATACTGTTAATAAAGACGTTAAAGATATCCATATTACAACCGATAAAATAACTAAAAGATTTACAAATATCAATGAAGTCGAATTTGATGATGATAAATTGGAAGAAAAGTAAGGGCAACCTTACTTTTTACTTGCTAACACTATATTTTTATTGTGTTTTGATTTATAATATAAAAAGAGGTGCATTATGGAAGAAAAAATCATAAATTTATTAAAAAATAATAGAAAATCTTTTACAACTGTAGAGATAGCAGATTATTTAAACATGAGCGATACTGAGGGGTTAAAAGAAGTTCAAGCATTATTGATAGATATGCAAAAGAAGCACAAATTACATGTCGCAAGAAGTGGAAATTATATTCACTTTAAGCACACTAATATGCGTGTTGGACAATTATTAGTAAAACCTCAAGGTTATGGGTTTTTGGATATTCCTGGTGAGGATAATATTTTCATACCGCCAGGTAAGATGAGTAATGCTATTGATGGTGATAAAGTATTAGTAGAAATAAAATCCAGCGATGGCTCTGGCACTGAAGGTGTTGTGAAGGAGTTTTTAAGTCGTGACAGTAATTTAATCGTAGGGGAATTTTACTACGAAAAAGGTAAAGGAAAGATTATACCCGAAAATCCAGCGATTAAAATAAATGTGGAAATAGATGACAAGAAAACAAATGGTGCTGCTAATGGTCATAAAGTAAGAATAAGACTAAAAGGTAAACCAGATAGTAAAGGTGTTTATAGAGCTGAGGTTGAAAAAGTAATTGGTCATAGAGATGAACCTGGGATAGATATTTTGACAGTTATATATAGGTACGGAATGGAAGCTGAGTTTTCTCCTAAAATTGAGAGCGAGTTAAAAAATGTTCCTAATGAAGTTAATAATATTAGTTTTGAAAAAAGAAAAGACTTAAGAGAAGAAAAAATATTTACTATAGATGGACTTGATGCAAAAGATTTGGATGACGGAATATGTATAAAGAAATTAGATAATGATAATTTAGTTTTAGGTGTACACATTGCGGATGTGAGTCATTATGTCGAAGAGGGAACTCATATAGACAAAGAGGGCTATAGAAGAGCCACTAGTGTTTACTTAACTGATAGAGTAGTACCAATGCTACCACAAAAACTATCTAACGGTATATGCTCTTTAAATGAGAATGTGGATAGACTTACTATGAGTTGTGATATGGAGTTTGATTCTAACGGAAACTTAGTAAACCATGAAATTTATCAAAGTGTAATAAATTCGAAAAAAAGAATGAATTATAGAGATGTTAATAAGATTATTGAAGGAAATGAAACACCTGAAGGATATGAAAATTTCGTTAGTGAATTAAAACAAATGCATGAGCTTTCGAAGATTTTAAGAAAAAAGAAAGAGCAAAGAGGGTCTCTTGATTTTGATTTAGATGAACCATATGTTGTAGTTGATAAACAAGGGTTGCCACTAGATATTAAATCTCGCGAACGTGGTGAAGCTGAAAAAATGATTGAAGATTTCATGGTAGTTGCTAATGAAACTGTTGCTGAACAAATATTTTTTATGAAATATCCATTTTTGTATCGTGTGCATGGTGACCCAAGAGAAGAAAAAATACAAGATTTCTTGAAATTTATAAGCATTTTAGGGTACAAGGTTGATGGAAAAGTGAAAGAAATACACCCTAAAGCAATGCAAAAAATATTAGATAGTTTAAGTGATAAAAAAGAGTTTATGATATTTTCAAGGTTATTGCTTAGAAGTATGCAAAAGGCAGAATACAGTCCAATTAATATCGGTCACTTTGGACTTGCTAGCAAATATTATACTCATTTCACTTCTCCGATTAGAAGGTATCCAGACTTAACTGTTCATAGACTTTTGAAAAAAAGTTTGGTGGAAAACGATTATGCTTCTGATACTATAAACAATTTGAGTAAAGTGTTACCGGAGCTTGCCGCTCATACTTCTGAGCGTGAGAGAAATGCTATTAACTGTGAGCGTGAAGTTTTGGATATGAAGAAAGCTGAATACATGGAATCTCATGTCGGGGAGTATTTTAAAGGTATGGTTACTAGCGTTCAAACATTTGGTATGTTTATTGAATTAGATAATCAAGTTGAGGGATTAATTAAACTAGATGAAATGAACAATGCGAGTAAAGAAAAATTTTATTTTGATGAAGCTACATTTTCTATTAAAAGCCAACAAAATCCACGAGGATATAGACTAGGTGATGACGTTGAAATTATGGTTAAATCGGCAAGTAAAAAAGATCGAAAAGTTGAATTTGTTTTGCCAGAACTAGCTAAAGAGGATGTTAAAGTAAAATGATTGAAATTAAAAATAGAAAAGCATATTATAATTATGAAATAATTGAAACCATAGAAGCTGGTTTAGTTTTAAATGGGACTGAAATAAAATCTATAAAAAAGGGTATGGTTAATATTTCAGATAGTTATGCCATTATTTCTAATAAAGAAGCCTTTTTATTAAATATGCATATTGCTCATTATGAGAAAGGTAATAGATTTAATCATGAGGAATCAAGAACGAGAAAACTATTGCTTAATAAAAACGAAATATTGAAATTAGAAGAAAAAGTAAAAATTATGGGTTACTCTTTAATACCGGTGAAACTATATTTCAAGAAAAACAAAGTGAAAATATTAATTGGAATAGGTAAGGGTAAAAAGCTTCATGATAAAAGAGAAGCAATAAAAAAAGAAGAGATGAATAAAGAGGCGAAAAGCCAAATGAAAAAAGCAGTTAGAGAATACTAACTGCTTTTTATT
>SKIH01000001.1 GCA_007116525.1 Bacilli bacterium | reverse complement strand
ACAGGAGAATACAGAAAAGAAAAAATGGAAAAATTTGCAAACGCATTTAAAATGGGAGACACAAATAACGATATGTTTAACCCTAACAAAATACTAGGAAACACAAACTCAGGACAAATGAGTGGTTTAAATAATCAAAACAATGATTACTTTAACCCAGAAAAAATACTAGGTAAAAACAACACAAATGAAAGCGATAGATTAGCTAAGATGATGGGTGGTTTTAACACAGGTTATGAGTATAACAAACCTAAAAATAACAAGAAAAAACCAACAGTCAACGAAGAAGAAGAAAAAATTAAGAGGATACTAGGATTAAAATGACTAAAGAATTAACAATACCACAATGGATAAATATATTGTTTTTACTAGAACATCACACACCAAAAGAAATTTATAGTAAAACAAATATAACACTATGGTTGGTTTATAACACAACAAAAATATTAACAGAAAAAGGGTACATAGTAAAAGAAAATTACTCTAACTCAGATAAAAGAAGAAAGAAATACATAATAACAGATAAAGGAAAAGAGTTACTACAAGCATGTAAAATAATATGCAACCTAGAAAAACCAGATATATACTTAAAACCAAGAGATTTAATAAAACACAAATATTAAAAGGATGATAAAAATGATTAAGACAAGTTTTGAAATAATGGTTGATACTAAAGAGAATAAATTACCTTTAGTTAAGAAATGGGTTGACCGAGATACGTTAATTAAAACAATATCTAAAGTTAATAAAGAATTATATGATGATGAATTTGGACTATATGATTGGAATGAATTATTATTAAGAGAATTAGAAGGTTATGAAGAATGAAGAAGTGTTATGTTTTTGACAATAAACAGTTTATGGAAGCTCTTGATAAAGCTGAACCTGAAAGTTTTATTATTTATGACGAAGCAGGAGTTGATTTATTTAGAAATAAAAATGAAAGAAAAAAAAACATTAATAAAAATGGAGGACTAAAAGATGAATAAAATAAAAGAATTTATAGCAACTAAAATATTAGGATTAAAACTAATGAAAAAACATCAATTAAAACAACTAATACCAAAATATGAAGTAATACTACTGTTACACAGGTACTACAAAAAACATGATAACCTAACACCTAGTAGAAGTGGATTTAACTTAACATATAAAAGATTTGAAGACATAATACACGACATACATTTTTATGAAGAAGGAGAATTTAAAAAACATGATGATAGAATATTAATAATTAATGCTTACAAAAAGCCCAACACCAAACAATGAAGCTTAAATTAAAACAATTAATAATACTAAAGGAGAAAGCAAAAAAAATGAATAAAACACTACAAACAATAATAAAAGAACAAAACTTAAAAGACAACAATTATGAATATAAAAACAAATTCGCAGATTTATATTTATATAGAAAAGATAACCACGTACTAATGTTAGAAAAAATAACAGCAAAAACGTACAATATATACGGAAATTTTTTGATGGACAAAGATAATTCTTTGAACAACCACAAACTATATAAAGGACTACAACTAGACTTATTTTATAATCAGGTGTGATAAAAATGGAAATAATAAAAAATAGATATAAATGCCCTTACACATCAGAAATGTTTGATGATTATGATGATTGTGTATCATATATAGAAGAACACTTAATTCAAACAGCATTAGAACCAGAAGAAATAGATAATACTATTTACAGATGTGAATATTGTTATAAAGAATACAAAAAAGAATTTGAATGCAAAGACTGCGAAGAAAAACACATAACTAATCAAGATAAACATTATGTTACAGTAACAGAACTTAGAAGTAAAATGTTACTTGAAGACGCAGCCAATCACAGAAGTCAGTTAAGCTTACAAATTTACACCAATTAGATAATAGTTAGTTAGGGTTCTCGCCTTGATTTCTCACAACTTTCATTCCTAGCTAACTATTATCACCTTTTTACAATTATTATATTATAAACTATAAGTTATCATTAAACTAAGAATTATTCTAATTAAAAAGGGTGGGGTAATACGAAGAAATGTTGGAAAGTATTACCCCAAAAACTGTTATTTACTTATTACCTAAAACTCTCCAACATTCTACGCCTGTTTTAGGATTAACTGCAACCCCAAATCTTCTTCCACTTCTAACTTTTACTTCAAAAGTGTCAGGAACAAATTTCTTTTTTGATTTTACATCATAAAAACTTAACTTGTCCGTATTTTTTTGTTTTGCCATTTAATTTACCTCTCCTTATAATTAAGGTTTACTGTTGCTGTCTTACCATCACTAAATTGCACTTTTAAAGTTCCTTTAGCATTTCTTACTTCTGGTAGTCTTTGAAGCACTTTTTGTAGTTCTCCAACTAATCTGTTACCATCAACATTTACTTTTCTTCCTGCACCCATTCTTGTAAGTGAAGAATTACTAGATAAATTATCGGTTACATTAACCATTTTACTTAATTTAGCATCTAAATCTCTAAACATTTTTTTCTACCTCCATAGTTGTTTTATATTAAAATAGGTATACTCCTTTATATATATATTTTTATTTTTAGTCAGTTTGCATAGCTTTATGATGGTCAATTGTCTGTAAACCACTTTGTTTTAAGTATCTTATAGTGGTTGAAGGGTTAACGTGGTTTAGTAAATCTTTAAGTATTACTATGTCTTTATATTTGGTCCAAACCCTTCTAGCAAAGCAACGCCTGTAATCATGGGTTGCAAAATGGTTCTTGTCTATTCCTAATTTGTGCATTGATTGTTTTAAGTCTCTTTCGTAAGCTTTTTTGTTTGCAAGTATTAATCTAACATTTTCTAAGTCTGCGTTTTTACTCCTATGTCTTTTTTGCAAGAAATAAAAGTCTTGATGAAATATGTTTCTTGCAATAAAATCTATTATTATTTTTTGTGTTGTTTCTTCGTGTATAAATACTACATTTCTTTTATTTCCTTTTCCTTCAATTATTATTCTTAAAACGTTTTTTCCTTCATATAATTCAGGTATAATATTTCCTCTTTTAATCTTCATCACTTCTCCTGAACGAGCACCTGTTAAGAATTGTATTAATGCTATTACCCTGTGCTTCATCTCATTCATATTGTTAATGATTGCTAGTAAGTCTCTTTCTTCTAAGTATTTTCTTTCTCTTTTAATGGTACTTGGAGGTTCAGGTTTTATTAACCCATCCAATAATTTTACTCTTGTGTTACCATCAGTTATTTTGTATTCTATAAATGCTCTTAAAATACTATAAACGTGTGTGCTTCTTTTCTTAATAGCGTGATTTATAATATAGTTATTGTATCTTTCTAAGTCTTCAAAGTTGTATCCTTCTTCTTTTATAAAACTTTGAACAGTTATCACATAAAGTTTTATACTTTGCTCTGACAAATTCTTTTTTTCTCTTAAATAAAGTGCAAATAATTCTGATTCAAACAAATTTTTTAGAGTCATTTTTGTTCTTCGTCTTCTAATTCTATATCATCATACTCTGATTCTAAGTATTGTTCCATATCTCCATCAATGTCTGGGTCGTACTCTATATCTTGGTCTTTATTAAATAATTTAATTGTTTCTCCGCTTAACTCGTCTAAGTTAATAAGGGCGTTTTTACCCATTATCTCTCTTAGCTCTTCAACGGTTCTTTTATCGACCATTTCTTTGTATCTTTCAGATGCCATGTCCACGTCTGGTTTTTGTTTGAAGTCTGGTCTTATGAAGTAACTGAAATATTGTAATAAGTCTTTCATTATTGTCTCAAAATTTTCTAGTT
>SKIH01000039.1 GCA_007116525.1 Bacilli bacterium | reverse complement strand
TATTTATACTGCTCACCCTTGTTTTTAAAGTTAAGAACTATAGGTGTACCTTCAAAGTCAAAAGACTCCCTTATCTTGTTTTCCAAGTATCTTTCATAAGAAAAATGAATCAAACCTTTGCTATTAACCGATATATTAAATGTTGGCGGTTTTATTCCAACTTGTGTTGAAAAATAGACTTTAAGTCTTTTACTTTTATATGATGGCGGTAAGTTTAGCATATATGCATCCATAACAACACCATTTAGAACACTTGTTTTGATCTCTCTTGTTGCATTATTGTGTGCTAATAATATTTTTGGCATTAAAGTATGAATTCTTTTTTTAGTTAATGCTGACAAAAACACAACAGGGGCATAACTTATAAATTTAAATTCTTGCCTTACTAACTCTTCGAATTCTTTAATAGAAAGCTCAGATTTATCCCATTTGTTAACCGCAATAATGATTGCTTTTCCTTCTTCTAGCGCGTAGCTTGCTATGTGTTTATCATGTTCGATAACACCTTCTTCAGCATTAATAACTAAGACACAAACATCACTTCTGTCGATTGCTTTCATAGATCTAAGAAAACTATATTTTTCTATATTCTCATATATCTTACCTTTTTTTCTCATACCCGCCGTATCAATAACTACATATTCAGAACCTTCATATTTAAATATAGTGTCAATTGCATCTCTAGTAGTACCCGCAACTTCACTAACAATCGCTCTTTTTTCATTAACTAAAGCATTAACTAAACTACTTTTCCCTACATTAGGTCTTCCAATTAATGAAAATTTTATCATAGATTCATCATAATCATCTTCTACTATTATCTCGTTAAAATCTTTAACTACTGACTCTAAAAGGTCATATATACCTTCGTTTTGTTCACCACTAACCATATGATATTCTTCAAATCCTAGTTCATAAAAATCATACATATTATCTTCAGATAATTTACTATCGATTTTATTAATTACAACTATGACTCTTTTATTACTTTTATTAAGAATATCTTTTATATAATGATCGTTAGGTGTGATTCCATCCTTACCATCAACAATAAACAAGATTACGTCTGCTTCATCTATTGCGATCTCTGCTTGTGCCTTAATTTCGGTATTAAATTTTTCGTTTTCTAAGTCAATACCCCCTGTATCAACTAGATGAAAAACATGATTTTCGAAAGTTGCCTTAGCATAAATTCTATCTCTTGTAACACCTGGTGTATCTTCTATGATTGCTATTTTTCTTTTAGCAATTCTATTAAAAATTGTACTTTTACCTACATTCGGCCTTCCAATCAAGGCAACTGTTGCTTTTTTCATCGGTACTACCTCCTTCTTTAAAAAAATAGATGCTAAGCATCTATTATAGTTCTTTCAATTTTCTTTTGTATTTCGTCACGACCTTGCTTTGTAACACTCGAGAATAAAACAAAATCATTTCCTATAACTAAATCTAGATCTTCTAATATTAGATTTCTTTGCTTTTGTTGTTGGGTTACCCCAATTTTATCAATTTTAGTAGCAACAATAGTAACTGGTATATTATAATGCTTTAAAAAATCATACATCATAATGTCATCTTTACTTGGTCTATGGCGAAAGTCTATAAGTAAAAAAACTTGTTTTAAATTTCTTCTACTAGTTAAATAATCTTCCATCATTAATCCAAATTTTTTCTTTACCTTTTTACTAACGTTAGCATAACCATAACCTGGTGCATCTACTAAGTAAAATTCTTCGTTAACTGAATAAAAATTTATTGTTTGAGTTTTTCCAGGATTGGAAGATGTCCTTGCATAGTTTTTTCTATTAATAATAGTATTAATAAAACTACTTTTTCCTACGTTGGATCTTCCAACTAACAAAAACTCAGGTTTTTCGTCTGTAGGATACTGACTTCTCCTAACAGCACTGATTACTAAATCAACACTTTTAATTTTCATATTAATCCCCTATCTACATTTGGATTCATTGACTAAATTAGCGCTCTAATTATAGCACTTAAAAGATTTTTTGTCAAAGAAGTTAAAGTGGAATTTTAAACATAAATATAGTATAATGTTAGTGGTGATTATATGAATTATCCGAAAGGTATAAAGAACAAAAAAAGCGATAGTGTTTGCTTTTCAAATAGAGGTATGAAATTAGAATCTGAATTAAATAGTACTAATGAATATTACTTACAATCAGATATAGCGTGCATTCATAAAAAACCTACACCCATTAAGGTAGTAGATGTTTCTTATAATTCATGCAATGATGTTTTAATACATAAAGCTTACTTTGAAAAACAATCAACACTAGACTATAATGGTATATATAAGGGGAAATACATAGATTTCGAAGCTAAGGAAACAAAAAATAATAATTATTTTCCGCTTAGAAATATTCATGATCATCAAATAAAACATATACAAAAAGTTATAGAAATGGGCGGAATATGTTTCTTAATAGTAAGATTTACTAGTAAAAATTTGACATTCTACTTAGATGGTAATAAACTATTATCGTTCATAAAAAATAATGAAAGAAAATCAATACCAATTGATTATTTTAAACAAGAAGGTCATTTAATAAAAGATAAATTACGACCTACTATAGATTACATAGAAATAATTAATAAAGTTCACTTTGGAGGGGAATAATATGAAAAATAAAAAAGAGTATAAAAGATATTTTAAAAACTTTTGTAAAAACGTTAGGAAAATTGCGATCAACTTTGCAAATGATATGAAAAAAGATAAAGTCGTATCGACTATATTTATAATAAATGTACTATTGTTTCTAATGGTAACTGTTTTTACAAACGTTTTAAGTGGGATTATTGCAGTAGCGCTCGTTGGCGGATTTAGTTTTTATATATTAGGTAGTAAAAGACACGAGAAAGAAAACTCTCCTTCCAAATCTAATAAAAAGAAAAGTAAGAGTAAATCTATTAATGAAAAAAAGAAAAATGATTCGATTAAAGTAAATAAAAAGAGCCCTAAAAAATCTAGTGGTTCTAAAGTTAAAAAGAAACAGAATCAAAGTACGAGCAAAAACAAAGTTTTAGTTGCATTTAAAAAATTGTTTTCTAAAAATAAAATGCGTAAATTTGTAGCAGGAATTTTAATATTAGGTATATCAAGTATTTTATTAGGGTTTGCCTTTATAGGATACATTGTTGCAACAGCACCAGCCTTTGATCCGGAAAACATGGATAGAGCAGAAGCATCTATATTATATGATGCTGATGGTGAAGAAATAACTAGACTTGGTGCTGAGAGAAGAGAAAAAATCACATTTGATGACATGCCGGATGTTTTAGTTGACGCAATATTAGCGACAGAAGATTCAAGATTTTATCAACATAATGGTATCGACTTACCGAGATTTACTAGAGCGGCGGTTGGACAAGTTATGGGAAGAAATGCCGGTGGTGGTTCTACACTAACGATGCAAGTTTCCAAAAATAATTATACTTCGGTTGTATCAACTGGATTTGAAGGTATTCAAAGAAAGTTTACCGATATTTATATGTCTATTTTTGAAATAGAAAGAAATTATACAAAAGAAGAGATTATAGAATTTTATATAAATCAACCTTATTTAGGTGGCGGTGCCTACGGTGTTGAGCAAGCTAGTCAAACATACTTTAATAAAAGTGCTAGAGACTTGAACTTGTCAGAAGCAGCTTTAATAGCGGGATTATTCCAGGCTCCGGGTGCTTATGATCCGTATGTCAATCCTGAAGCTGCAGAAGCTAGAAGAAGTACCGTATTATACTTAATGCAAAGACATGGTTATATAACTAGAGAAGAAAGAGATTTAGCTAATGATATC
>SKIH01000040.1 GCA_007116525.1 Bacilli bacterium | reverse complement strand
TCATGTTTTTCATTCATACTTTTTAATTTTTTTGGCGAATAATTCATAATATCACTCCGTTAAGTAATTATACTAGATATATCAATAACAAACAAGAAAAAAAGGATGCTTACCATCCCCATCTTTGAACATTATATTTTGTATTGTAACTAGTAGCATTTCCACGCGCAGCTTCTGCTTGAGTGTTAAATGCTAAATCCATCCACACAGTTCTTTCTTCATTCCATGACTTTCTCATTGTTGCACCAGTATCTAATACAATAGCATCAAACGAATCTAAAACTCCGTTATTTACTTTTACAACTGTACCGCATGGAAAAGCATTTAAACTAGCGGCCACAATTCTTAATTCGCCATAATCTTTGTCATCATAATAAAGACCATCATTTATAAGACTATGCGCTCTACGTTCACGCGTTCTACACGCAACATTACCTACAGGACTACACCCTGGGCAATCAGGACCATACCCAGTCAAAACACCAGTATAATTTCCATTTCTTCCAGTTCCTACTAGCAATTTTTTAGGTTCCATTTTTCTTACTTTTAATTCTTCATTAGTTTCTCTGTCTATATATATTATCCCATGTTGACCTTCTTCAATAGTTTTAGTTATGTTATTTGTAATTTTTGATGAATATTGATAATCAATTTCCTTTTCAACTATCTTCGTTTTAACCGACAAAATCATGTCGTTATTTCTTTCAATCTCATAAGAAGATTCAGAAATACTAAACGGAATAATCGATACTATTGTTACCAATATTATGCTTACCCATTTAGATAAAAGGTCCAATAAAAATATACTCATTTTTCACCTCTACATCATAAAAGTTATGATAATTAAATGTTAGCATAACCCTTATTTTAAGTCAAACTCTCGAACAAAGTTGTTATATATCAATTCTTTGATTTTATTCGGCTTTTCACCTTTTATTTCAGCTATTTTTTCAACTATATATTCAACATTTTTAGGTTCATTTCTTTTGCCTCGATATGGCTCTGGAGAAAGATATGGACTATCAGTTTCAGTTATTAGATTATTTATATTAATCTTTTTTACAATTTCTTGCAACTGATAGGAATTTTTAAAAGTAACAACCCCGCCTATACCTATTAATGAACCTAATTTAACAAATTTTTGGGCAGTCTCTAAGTTTCCACCATAACAATGAAGTATACTTTTTAAATCTTTATACCCTTTTATAATTTCATACACTTCTTCTTCAGCATTTCTGCTATGTATTATTACCGGCAAATTATGTTCAATTGCCTTTTCTATATGTTTAACAAAAAACTCTTTTTGCTTTTCAAAATTGTCTTTGTTCCAATAAAGATCCAATCCTGTTTCCCCAACTGCTATTATTTTATCATTATCCAAGCTTTCAAAAACGCTTTCTAAATCACTTAATTCATAATCATTCACTTCTGTTGGGTGAATTCCGAGTGCACCATAAGTATTATCATTCTTTATTATTGTTTTTAGTATTTCTTTGTTAGACTCTAGATCCACGCCGTTTATAATAATTATTGTATTTTCACTATTTTTTATAACCTCGTTTTTATCCCTTGGATAATACTCTCTTAGAATATGTGCATGAGAATCTATAAATTTATTCATATTTATCACCTATTAGTAATTATAACATAAAAAAAAGTTAGAATTATCTAACTTTTTTACCAATTTCTTCTGCTTCATTAACTTCTTCTAATATATCGACTTTTTCAATCATTCTTTCAATAGACACTATTTTACAATTTATAAACCCTTCAACAGTATCGCCTTCTTTTTTTCCAAATAAACTAGTCCCTATTCTTGATTGTAGCGTTGTTTTATAAAAACCATCCTCTTCAACATTAGAGTCTAAAGCGTCATCTGCACCAAAAACAATTTGATACTTCTCCACTTCACCATCTTCATATTCAACTCCAACAATATCTAGAAGACTTATTTTTTCTTCAATGTCTTCTGCTGGCATAATTCTAGTTATGTTTTTAAGATTTAATAATCTATTTAATCTAGCGTACAATAAACCTAAATCATTTGCATATACAATAGATTCTCCGTCTAATGCGCTAGAAAAATCACCTACACAACTTTTGTGATCATTTCTGTCAGCTTTTTTTTCTTTGATTGAAATTACAAGCTCGTTAATCTGTTTTTCTAATTTCAGCTTTTCTTCGTCAGTTACATCATAAAAAATTTCTTTATTTTCTTTCATTTCTTTCATCTCCTTGCACGTTGTATACTACCAAAAAATTAATTATTGTCAATAGTTTGGTCTAAATTAATTTCTTTTAACTTCAATTCTTTATCAAATCTTTCAAATAATGGCGTTGCTTCTTTCAATTTAGTACCAAAATCAACCCCATCAAAAGTCTTCAAAGATTCAAATGAATCGTTACTTGTATTAATTTGTTCTAGAATTTTTTTAGAAGTTTCAGGCAAATACGGCTTTAATAAAATCGCACCATGTCTTATAGATTCTAACAAATTATATAAAACAACAGCCAATCTGTCATTATCTGCTTCATTTTTAGCTAAAATCCAAGGCGTAGTCTCATCGATATATTTGTTAGCCCTATTAAATATTTTAAATACTTCTTTCAACGAATTTGAAACTTTAAATTGTTCTATTTCATTTATTGTTTTTTCTTTAGCAGACAAGACAACAGATTTTAATTCCTCATCTATTTCATCATAAGTGTTTCCTTCAACTACGACACCATCAAAGTATTTATGATACATTGCTACTGTTCTATTTACTAAATTCCCTAATACATTCGATAGATCAGAGTTGTTTCTCTCTATTACAAGTTCATAAGATATGCTTCCATCTGATGCATATGGTATTTCATTCAATAAAAAGTATCTAACTACATCAACACCAAAATATTTAACTAAATCATCTGCATAAATATGGTTCCCTAAAGATTTACTTATTTTATCACCGTTTGATAGCACAAATTGGTGTCCAAATATTTGTTTTGGAAGTTCAATACCTAAAGACATCAAAATCGATGGCCAATAAATTGCATGAAACCTTGTAATATCCTTACCTATTAAATGCACATCGGCAGGCCAAAACTTTTTAAAATCTTCACTATATTCTTTATATGGATCATATCCCAAAAATGTAATATAGTTGCTAAGAGCATCAATCCAAACATAAACAACATGCCCTTCTTCAAACTCTACAGGTACACCCCAATCAAATGTTGTTCTAGATACACAAAGGTCTTCTAACCCTTGTTTTATAAAGTTTACTATTTCGTTTTTTCTAGAGTCTGGCTTAATAAAGTTTTCGTTTTTATCAATATGTTCTAATAACTTCTCTTGATATTTAGATAATTTAAAGAAGTATGCTTCTTCACTTACTACAGATAATTCCCTATTACATTCTGGGCACTTATTATCCTCAACTTGGCTTTTTGTATAAAAAGATTCACAAGGTTTGCAATATAGGCCTTCGTATTTATCTTTGTAAATATCCCCGTTTTCATAAAGTTTTTTGAAGATATTAGAAACCGCTTTCTTATGTCCTGGATTTGTTGTTCTAACAAACTTATCATAGCTGGTATTCATTACATCATATACTCTTCTGATTTCTAAACTAACATCATCAACATATTTTTGAGGAGGCAGTCCCTCTTCTTTTGCTTTTTCCTCTACTTTTTGACCATGTTCATCTGAACCAGTTTGAAAATAAACATCATATCCTAATTCTCTTTTAAACCTTGCTATTGCATCTGCAAGAACTATTTCATAAGTATTTCCTATATGTGGTTTTGTCGTAGCATACGCTATTGCTGTTGAAATATAAAATTTATTTTCAGTTTTTTCGCTAGTGCTCCCAATTCCACCAATTCTTTCTTTCATTGTTTCCACCTCATTACTCACTTTTAGAAACTTAGTAAATACACCTTGAGCAAAGGACATTCCTTTTTCTAAAATAAATGGTTCTTTACCGATATTTCTTAGTCCAATAAAAATATGACCTTCATTTTTTTCATTATTATAGTAATCACTATCCACGATTCCGACTTGATTCGATAGCACTATGTTTTTCTTAATTCCTAGACTACTTCTAATATATAGCTGTAAAACTTCATCCTCTAACATAGAAGCTTTTATTCCTGTAGGTACCATAAAAGTTCGTCCCGGCATTATTTCAATATCAACCGGACTAAAAAAATCATATCCTGCACTATTTTTTGTTCCTCTTTTAGGCGTTTTCAAATCACCATATAACGCTGGATCTTCTACTATATCCACTTTAAATTGTTCAAAACTTATTTTTTCAAAAAATCTTTCCATAATTATACCTCCTAACTAAAAAATCACGCCCTAAATAAGGACGTGATTACGTGGTACCACCTTAATTCACAGAATAAACTGCCTCTAATACTTAACGCGTATTAAACGTACCATTTTAAATTAATTTCAAATAGTCAGTTCCAGAGCCATTTAAACTTCATCCACTATTAGCTTTCACCTTGCGCTAACTCTCTATAAGCTTCAATAAGTCTTCTCTCCTTCAAAACTTTTAAATGTGAGTATATACTACCATATTATTTTTTATTATTCAAGTTGTTTTGCTATTAACTATACACTCTAATATATCAAGCAATAAATAAACATGATGTTTTGAGCTCTCTTCTTTATTAAAAACTATCAAAACCTGACTTCCTCTACTTTTTATTTTTATGTTATTTTCAACATCATATAAACAATGAAAAAGTTCGTCCATTTGAATATTTTGATGAGTATCTTTTTCCAAAACAACCTCTACTTCATTTCTTTTTCTATTAATTGTGCTAATTCCTAAATCCATCGCTTTTCTCTCAAGCAATTCTTCATTCATATATATTATGATTTCTTCGTCCAATTTCCCGAATCTATCCTCGAGTTCAAGCTTTACTTCCTCTAATTTATCGTAAGAGTCAATTTCATTTATTCTTCTGTGAACCTCAACTTTCGTGTTTTCATCAAAATCAGGAAATATATGTGTATCGACATCGATAATTGGTGGCTTTTCTATTGTTTGTGTTAATGTTTTTTCTTCGCCTTTTAATTTAGAAACTTCCTCCGCCAACATTTTCATAAAAAGGTCCACTCCAACAGTAGAAATAAAACCTGATTGTTCACTTCCTATAATATCTCCGGCTCCTCTTAAAGATAAATCTCTTACAGAAACAGACAGTCCGCTTCCAAGTGCTGAAAAGTCTTTTATTATCTTTAATCTTTTGGTAGCAATTTCACTTAAAATTCTACTCTTTTTATAAGTTAAGTAGCAATATGCCACTTTATCACTTCTTCCTACTCTGCCTCTCAATTGATACAATTGAGAAAGTCCAAAGTTCTCAGAATCTAATATTATTAAGGTATTAACATTAGGTATGTCTATACCAGTTTCTATTATTGTAGTACATAGTAAAATGTCAAACTCCCTTTTTGAAAAAGATGTCATTGCATTTTCAATTTCATGTTTATTCATCTTACCATGAACCAGTTGTATTTTAATATCCGGCATAACCTTAAGCAACTTTTCTTTTACTAAATTCATGCTTTTTATATCATTATTTAAAATAAATGCTTGTCCTCCGCGTGAAACCTCATTATATATCGCATTCTTTATCAAATCATAATCCTCTTCAACAACGTAGGTTTGAACAGGATACCTATTATTAGGAGGTGTTTCTATTTTACTTAAATTTCTCATCCCTGACATAGTCATTTGAACAGTTCTAGGAATAGGCGTCGCCGATAAACTAAGTACATCAACTCCCTTTTTTAAAGTTTTTATTTTTTCCTTATGATTCACTCCAAACCTTTGCTCTTCGTCAATAATTAATAACCCTAGATCTTTTGGAACAACGTCATCACTCAAAATTCTATGAGTCCCTATCAAGACATCCATTTTCCCTTCACTAAATTTTTTTAAAATATATTTTGCTTCCTTATCGGTAGTAAACCTATTTAAAATAGCAAAACTGACAGGCTGCAATGAAAATCTTTCTCTAGCATTTGCATAGTGTTGTCTTGATAATATAGTTGTTGGACAAAGTATCATGGCTTGTTTTGATGAACTTACTGCTTTATATATAGCTCTAAATGCTACTTCTGTTTTACCAAACCCTACATCACCACAAAGTAGTCTATCCATAGGCTTTGCTAATTCCATATCCCTTTTTATCTCTTCTGTTGCTTTTACCTGATCAATCGTTGGAACAAAAGAAAACTCTTTTTCAAACTCAGTTTGATATTCATCATCTTCAGGAAATGAATACCCTATTTCCTGCTCTCTTGTAGCATACAAATTTATCAAATCATAAGCTACTTTTTTAGCCCTATTTTGGGCTTTTAATTTTGTTTTTGACCACTCACTTGAACCTATTTTATTTATCTTAACAGCTTTAGTATCAGCACTTGCATATTTATTTATATAATCTATTTTTTCAACCGGGATATACACTTTATCATTATTTTTATATTCTATTTGAATAAAATCTTTTAAAACTTCTTTTTTCATAATGGTTTTTATCCCTTTATACACGCCAATACCATATAATTCGTGAACAACATAATCACCAACATTTAACTCGTCTAAAGTTTTTATTTTTTTACCAACTTTAAACTTTGTTTTATAGTTTTTTATGTTTTGTTTAACACCGATTAGTTCATTATAATTTAAGACCATAAGCTTTCCTATTGTAAAACCTTCGCTTATTTTTTTGTAAATAATATTTATTTTTTCTTTATAAATTTTTAACTCGTTAGTCAATATGAACTTGTCACTATTTAAACTTAATTTGTTATATAATTTTCTTGCTTTTTCTTCAGAATCTATACACAAAATTATTTTATATCCTTCTTCTAATCTCGAAAATAAATTTTTCAAGTTTTCGTCATCCTTCGTTTTCAAAAAATAGTTTTCAGAAGAATCAAAAATTTGTCTATTTTCAAACAAACCATCTTCAAAAGGGCTAAAATTTATTTTTTTTGTTTCTTTAGAATAATTTTTTATAAATTCATTGTCGTAATAATTTAAGTCGGTTTCAATGTTTTTACTATAAGTTTTTTCTAGGTTTTTTATGTCGTCAAAAACTACAACAACATTATCTAAACTTTCAGATAAAGTTTTTGTCCCAAAAATTTCTTTATTCGGTAAAATCTTAACTTGTTCTATAGTTCTTATACTTTTTTGGGAATCTAAATCAAATTCTCTTATAGAAACAATTTCATCACCAAAAAATTCGACTCTAACTGGATTTTCGAAATCTACTGGGAAAACGTCTAAAATATACCCTTTGATAGAAAAATCGCCCGTTTGGTTAACAAAATTTTCTTTGTTATACCCTAGATTAATTAATTCTTTAGTTAAGTCTTCTAGTTCTCTATTGTTATTTTCAAGCGTTATCGTATTTTTCTCGATATCGCGCAATGATGAAATAGTTTTCAAATAACCCGTTAAATTAGTAATAACGATATTGTTATTTGGATTCTTTTTTATACTGTTTACCGTTTCTATTCTAATTGTCTTTAATTCAGGGCTAGCCATATCAATTTTTCTTAAATTCATATCTTCTATTGGATACATAAAAGTATTTTCAAAATGATAACTTAGGCTATTATAAGACTTATTTACATCATATAGTTTATTTTTTACATAAACTATATTTACCCCTTCTTTTTTCAACATATAAGAAGATATATATATGCTTTTTAATTCTTCAGTTAATCCAACCAAATTAACATTGTCCTCGATTTTGTCAAAAATGTCTTTAAACATAAATACACCTCCTCATAAAAAGTGATGAATCATCATCACTAATTGTATTTGTTCATTATTTTAATAAAGTCTTCATCTATATAATCATTTATTATATTAATAGCAGTAGTTATAACTTGTTCTATTTTTTCCTCTTCTTCTTTTGAAAATTTCCCCAAAACATAATTACTAGTACTAATTTGATCACTTTTGGATATACCTATTTTAAGACGCTTAAACTCCTTTGATGCTAAATTCAAAATTATGTTGGTAACTCCGTTATGACCTGCGCTTCCACCATCTTGCTTTAATTTATACTCCCCAAGTTCTAAATCTAGATCATCATGGATAACTAATACATCTTCTAAATTAATTTTAAAGTAATCGATAAAACTTCTTACTACTTCACCAGACAAATTAACATATTTCTCTGGCTTTAAGAAAATTATTTTTTCGTTTTCTTTTGTAATTTCAGTGTAGACTCCAGAAAACTTACTCTTATTGAACTCTAAACTATTTAATTTAGCATATTCGTCCAAAACCATATATCCAACATTATGCCTCGTATTTTTATATTTTAAACCATGATTTCCCAATCCAACTATTAATTTCATCTACTCATCTCCATTTCGGTGATATTTATTATACACTACACCTTTTGCTAATCCTCTTTCTTTAGCAACTTTTTTTATTGCTTCCTTTACCGACAAACCATTTTCTACATATATTTGAATATGTTCCTCTATTTCTATCTTTGAAAAATCTATTACTTCATTGTTCCCATCAACAACTATAACATATTCCCCTTTTACAATGTCCATTTCATTTTCTATTTTGAACAAACTTGATCTGTATGTTGTTTCATATTTTTTACTTATTTCTCTAGAAACCGAAACACATCTATCTCCAAAAATTTCTTTCATATCTTTTAAAGTTTCTAAAATTCTATGAGGCGACTCGTAAAAAATTAAAGTGTTTTCCTCGTTTTGTAATTTTTTTAATTCCATTTTTCTTTTGCTAGATTTGCTATCTAAAAAACCATAAAACAAAAAAGGTTCGGTTTTTAAACCGGATACAACAAGTGCTGGTATTAAGGCAGTTGCCCCAGGTAAACATTCTACTTTATATCCTCTTTCGATAGCTTCGTTAACAAAAATATATCCAGGATCACTTATTAAAGGCGTCCCTCTATCGCTAATTAGGCCTATAACTTGATGGTTTTCAAAAATACTTTTGCTTAGATTACTTTTTTCATTAAACTTGTGATTTGAAATAATCTTTTTACTTATATTATGAAAATCTAGTAATTTTTTTGCAACCCTAGTGTCTTCTGCTAATAAAACATCAACTTCTGCAATAACTTTTATAGCTCTTATAGTAATGTCATCCATATTTCCAATTGGCGTTGGTATAATATATAATTTTTTTTTCACTTTATCACCCAAAATACTTTCTAACCTCTTCAGTGTATGAACCATCACTATTATGAACTATTAACGGATCTAAAATTTTCAAACCTTTTCCACCATTTTTGGAACCTTCTATTAAAACAATATTGCTTTCCTTTCCTTGTTTAGGATATACAAACATTATTCTTTTAGGTTCAATATTGTTTTCTCTCATCAATTCTACGATATCTATTAATCTATTAGATCTATGAACAATTGCTAATCTTCCTTTATTTTTAAGTAGTTTTTTTGATACCTTAAAAATTGTTTCTAACGTTAAGTTTCCTTCATGTCTTGCTATTGTTTTTGATTCATTATTATTGAAATTACCATCTTTTCTTGTATCAAAAAACGGGGGATTGCATACAATAGCATCATATGTGTCGGAACAACACTTATCCGAAAAATCACTGATATCACAATTATAAACACTTATTTTATCACTCAATTTGTTATTTGAAATGTTTTCTTTAGCAATTTCAAAAGATTCCTTTTGAATTTCTACACAATCTATTAATGCACCCGTTTTAGTTGACAAAATAAGCGGTATCGGTGCATTGCCAGCACCTATATCTAAAATTTTTTTATAGTCTTTTTTCAATGTAATGAATCCCGCCAAAAGAGCAGAATCCAATGAAAAATTGAACATGTCTTTATTTTGTATTATTTTAATATTTTTAAAATTAAGAAGGTCATTTACAACACGTGTCATTTTTAACCTCTACATTCCCCACATTTTGAACATTTACTACAAATTTGCTGTTTAAAACATCTACAGAAACAACTTTCCCTTTTCCCTGATTAGTTTCATAATAAGACCCTAATTTTGGAACGCTTTTTTTACACTCTTTGTAGCAATCATCCTCGTATTTTAAGCAACAAAGCAACCTTCCGCATTGACCGTTTATTTTATTAGGATTAAGTGCTATATTTTGGTTTTTTGCCATATTTATCGAAATATTATCAAAACTAGTTTTGTACCTATGACAACACAAAATTTGACCACATGGCCCAACTCCGCCGACCTCTTTAGCTTTATCTCTAACTCCTATTTGTATTAACTCAATTCTAGTGTGAAAGATTGATGCTAGTTCTTTTACAAGTTCTCTAAAGTCCACTCTGTTATCAGCAAGAAAACTAAATATTAATTTGTCTTTTTCAAAAGTGTATTCCGCTTTAGTAATAAGCATTTTCATTTTTCTTTTTTCAACAACATTTTTACAGGTTCTTAATGCGTCTTTAGAATCTTTTTTATTCTTTTCGTGCTGTTTTAAGTCATTATCAGTTGCTTTTCTAATAATAGATTTAACATTATCGCTGAGTTTTTCCTCAGGAACTTTAAAAGCCTCTTTTTTAACAATTCCAATTTGTTTTCCCTTAGAAGTTTCTACTAAAACATAATCTCCCACTCTTAATTCCAAATCGTTAGTTAAAAAATTATAAATTTTAGTCTTATTTTCAAATGATATTCCTATAAAATTATTCATCTTGACCTCCTAAGTTTAAAAATAGATCTATTATTAACAAGTTCATATTCTGGTTCATTTTCAAGTCATCTTGTTTTTGTTTAAAAACATTTATTTTATGCAAAATTCTTTTTTTGTCATTTTTTGTTGAAATAATATATACTATTTCGTTGTATTTTTTATTATCGGTTTTTTCGAAACGTTTAACCTTTAAATCTAAACTATCTTTATATACTTTTACACCGAACTTTAAAAATTTTAGAGTAGAATCTTTTTCTTTAAAAACATCTTTATATCTGCTTTCAAAAAACATTAACTCTTTCTCTTTTTCCTCAAAACAATCAATAACATCAATAAACTTATCAATTTCTTCGAAAAAAACATTGTTTGTTGGTATAAATCTAATTATTTGACATCTACTCCTTATAGTTTCTATAACATTATAAACATTAGGAGTAACTAATATTGCAATTATATTTTCATTCGGTTCTTCCAAAAATTTTAAAAGAGTATTTGCCGAAGATTGGTTTAACTTGTCTGCTTCTTTTATGACATAAACTTTTCTTTTAGAATTTATAGGTTTTTTCGTGAATTCTTGCTGAAGCTCGATAATTTGTTCTTTTTTTAAATTTAAACTTTGGGTTTCTATAAATTTAACTTCAGTATGAGTATAGTTTTCTATTTTAAGACAATTGCTACATTTACAACTAACTTCACAATCATTACTTACCAGTTTTAAAAAACTTATAATAGTTTCTTCATTTTCATCAAAATTATCCATCTCTAACATGTAGGCATGGGAAAATTCTTTTGACTTATTTAAACTCGAAATCAATTTATGCGCAAGGGGTTGGTTAATATCTATACCACTCACTAAATCACCTCTTATACTAATTTGAAATTTTCTTACGATCTTCTAATGCCATCTCTAAAGTCATGCTGTCAATATAATCCATATCTGCACCTAGTGGTATACCGTGAGCTATCTTAGATACAGTAACATTTAATTTTTCTAGTTTTTTCAATATATATAATGAAGTTGTTTCACCTTCAATACTTGGTCTAACAGCTATAACGACTTCTTCTATACCTTCATCAGTTATTCTATCTATCAATGAGTTTATATTGATGTCCTCTGGATTAATACCATCTAAAGGTGAAATCAACCCATCTAAAATATGGTAAACGCCTTTATAAGTGCCGACTTTCTCAAAAGCAAAAGCATTTTTAGGTTCTTCAACAACACAAATTAATTTATGGTTTCTTTCTTCGTTTGTGCATATATCACACAAAGTGTTTTCGGTAAGGTTATTACACCTTTCACATCGTTTAATTAAAGTCTTGCTATCTAAAAGAGATTTTGAAAATAATTCCAATGCATCTTTTTCCATATTTAACGTTGCAAGTGCCATTCTTTCCGCTGTTTTTTCACCAACACCGGGAAACTTCTTATAGCATTCAATTAAATTCACAACAGTTTTAGGGTAATTCATTATAATAACCCCTGCATTCCTTGGCCTAATTGTCCCATTTTGCTTTCCTTATCTTTACTTAATTTATCTAAACTTTGATTTAATGCAATAGAAAACATATCTTCCAACATTTCCTTATCTAATTCAGAAATATCTTCTTCTATAATTTCTACTTTATTAACTTTTAAATTACCAAAAATCTCTATTTTTACTAATCCTGATTTTCCCTCATATATCGTCTCATCTAGTTCTTTTTTGATTTTACCCATATCCGCTTGCATTTTTTGTGCTTGCTTCATCATTGATTGAATATTCATATTATCACTCCTATTATTTTATTTCTACGATGTCTCCAAAAACGACATCTATTTCTGTATCATCTTTTTTGTGTTTTAAAGCAAATCTTTGTATATCAATTCTTTCTTCAATATACTCATACTTTTTCTTTTTCTTGTTAAATTCGTCTTTTATTTTTTCCCATTCTTTTAAGTCAACTGAAATAAATTTAATGTCCTCATTGAATGTCTCTTTGAAAATTTCATCTACTAGGAAGAAGCTGTCGTTGAGTTCTTGAGAAGAAACCTTGTTATCAAAAACCATTACAATTGTACTATTTCCATACGCTTTGACTTTCCCATCAACTAACAAAGAAATTACATAATTATATTTTTGATTTAACTTTTTTGTCCTAATGTTTCCAAGTATTGATATATATTTTTTCATTTCTTTTTTATCTAAGTTTGCTAGAGCATTATTTATTCTTAAACTCTTTATTTTCTTTATATCATATAAATCGTCTTCATTTTTAATATCTGTTTTACCTTTGTTTTCATTAGTCAAAACCTCTTTTTGATCCTTAATATTTTCGGTTTCTTCTAATTTTTTTTCTTTTTTTTCAGGCAAATTTAAATGAAGCCTTTTATTTGAATCAATTTCGTTTTGTGCTTTAAGTATCATTAATTCAAAGACAAGCAGCTGATCGTTAGTTCTTTTCAATTCGTATAAATTATTTATTAATATATCTATTATTTTAATCAATGTTTTTTCATTCGTGATTTTTATTATTTTTTCATATGCTTTTTTTTCTTCTTCTTTACCATCAAACATAGAAGGTATTTTTAAATAAAAAAGAATGTCTCTAATATTATAAATTAGCTCCTCTGTTATTTTAACTAAATTTTTCCCACTTCCAATAAAACTTTTTGACTGTATTAATACCTTTTCAAGATTGTTTTCACAAAGATTTAGTATAAAAGATTGGACTTCTTTCTTTGTCAAAGTTCCGTTAATATAGTGGATATCATCTAGTTCTATCTTTTTTGATGTGAATGAACTAACTTGATCTAGCAAACTTATTGCATCTCTCATTCCGCCTTCTGATATTTGTGCGATTTCAATTAAAGCTTCTTCATCCGCCTCAATCTTTTCTTTTTTACAAATTTCTTTTAAATTTTTAACAATTTTATCTATAGAAATTCTTTTAAAATCAAACCTTTGACACCTAGAAAGTATCGTTAAAGGGATTTTTTCAGGATCAGTAGTAGCTAAAATAAATATAACATGACTCGGTGGTTCCTCTAATGTTTTCAACAAAGCGTTAAAAGCTTGTATAGTCATCATATGTACTTCGTCAATGATATACACTTTGTATTTACTAC
>SKIH01000030.1 GCA_007116525.1 Bacilli bacterium | reverse complement strand
CCTTTATGTGCGGACATTGTAGTTGCACCAGAACCTCCGCCAGCAACAACTAAAATATCGACAGTTTCAATTCTCCCGACGTTTAATTTATTGATAACTTCATATTTGTTAGCATCAAGAACCGCCTTAGCAGCACTTAAAGTGCCTATTACACCTAAAATTAAAATCAAAAACAAGATGAAAAGAGGGTAAAGAACCCCAGAAATTGCAAAACCTTTGTTATTTAAATTCATACTCATCACCTATTTTACTTAAATTAATTATATACTATGTGCTTTTAAAAAACAACTAACTAATATGTTAAAACTTTATCGACAAAATCTTTAGAAATACTGCCTTTTAAATTGTTTGGAACTACTATAAAATCGTTTTGGCCAGATGAAACATATTTACTTTTTTCTAATATTTTAAAGTTATGTTCTATATCAAAATCAAGTCCATCATTGTCATAAGCTCTAATTCTTTTCACAAAAGAATTATCAAAATTTTTATGAAAAGGAGACAAATCACTCTCCCAACCTACTCTTAAAGTTGAAGAAGTAGTATATTCATATCCATTGTATTCACCCTTTAAAATATATTCAAAGTTTTCATGCTCCCTTGATGTTGGACTTCCAAACGGTAGCGATACTATATTAACGTTTTTACCATTAGTCATATCATCTAAAAGTTTATACATTCTACCAATTTCATAAATGACCTCATCACCATTTATGGAAGCTAAATTCGCATGGGAATACGTATGATTTCCAATGTCATACCCATTATTTAAAAGCCACTTTATAATATCATCATTATATTTACTTTGATTAAATATAGGTTGATTTATAAAAAAGGTTGCCGTAACATTAAAGTCAGGATATTTTTCTTTAAAAGACTCCATAACTCCAACTGCACTATTAGGATCAATTATAATCTCACCATCATCATCGTAACCTAGAACATTAACATTGTTTTTAAGCCCATCGTCAAAAGTTAATATAATAGGACTTTTACCTAGCTCAACGTCGATGTTAAAATTCACATAATCATCAAGCCTAATCATTCTGTAGCCATTACTATAAAAAAAATTGAGATCTTTTTTGAAAGATTCTACTGTTCTATGATAACCATGTGAATCAACATTTCCACCTAAATAATCTGTCTCATCATCACTCATATCATAAATTCCGTGATACATCATTACAGGAATTCGGCCTAACTCATTGACGCCGATTTTTTTATATTTTTCTATCATATCCTCGCCATTAGAAACCTCTATAATAACGACATCATTTGCATCTAGTTTTTCACCTTCTATAACGCTTTGAGAAATTATTGTACCTTCGATACTTTCGTCATAAACATATGTAACCTCATATTTTATGTTGTTTTCGTATAGAAACTCTTTTGCTAAAATATAATTTTGACCAACAAAATCTTTCATATGAACTGGGCTATCATAAAAAAATGAAAGTGCCACGAAAATAACAATTACAAAAACAAATCTTTTCATATTATCACCTATTAACATTTTATCATACAACTACCTTTTTTTTATAAAATATAGTATAATTAAATTAGGTGGTGTTATGAATAAAAGAAAATTGAAAAAGGGTGTTATTTTAAAGTTAGTTTTAATTTTATTAACATTTATTTTGTTGTTATCATTGATAAATGTTTTTTCCCATTTGAGAAGCAATGATCGAAAATTTAAAAACATTGGTTACTCCACAGAAGAAATAGAACATATAAGCAACATAGATGATAATTTTATCAGTTTAGTAATAGACAATGAATATAATGAACACATTCCATATTTATTAAACGAGAAGTATTTTATAGAGGAAAACTTCGAAAAATATATCGAACACAAAGAAAACAATACAAGTCTAGATTATAATGATGTTATTTCAATAGTAAACACCCATAATCATTTAGATCATTATGAAGAAGTGCATGATACAGACACTTCAAAAGAAAAACTAATGTTAGTCAACAGATATTATAAACTTAATAGCGATTACTCAGTTCCAGAACTAAATCAAATTTCACTTCAATACTCTTATAATAATAATAGTTTGAACCTAGAAGCTTTAAATAGTTATGTCTCTCTTTGGAGAAGTGCAAAAGGAAGCGGTTATAACTTGATCGCTAATGGTTCATATAGAAGTTACAGTTCACAAGAATCAATTTATGAGAGAAACAGAGAAATTCAAGGAACTAGAAGAACAGATGAAATAATCGCTAGACCAGGGCATTCAGAACACCAAACGGGATTAGCACTAGACATAAATATATTAGGGGTGTCAACCTCTGATTATGATAAAACTGAGGAGTTTGAATGGCTTAGTAATAATGCCCATAAGTTTGGTTTTATTATGAGGTATCCAAAAGATAAAGAGCATATTACGGGTTTTAATTACGAGCCTTGGCATTATAGATATGTCGGTGTTGAAGTAGCGAAATATATTTTTGAAAACAACATTACGTTTGATGAATACTATGCATTTTATTTAAAGTAAGTTTACACTTACTTTTTTTAATGTTTTATATATAACTCATTTATGTTAAAATTATATTATAAGAATGAAAGAGGGTATACTTTATGGATGCAAAAAAAATGCTTTCCAATTTGTCTGTTTTGGTAATATTATCTGTGGCCGGATTTTTGCTTATAGCCAATTTTCTACATATGATATATTTAACTAAAACATTCGAAGTTAATATCGACGAAATTGTTCCCAACAGAACAGAGTTAATCGATAGGATAGAAAATAGAACAAACATAATAAAAGAAGGAAATCTTGGATTTGATGATGATGAGATAATAATTTCGTCTGTTGAAAAGGCTTATGACGAATTTTTCAGCAATCCAATAATAGATTTAGAAAATAAAATTGAACTTAACTTTAAAGATTTGATTCAATTTGATGAAATGACCATTGCCATTTATATAATCCCAAGCATATATAGTGCTCTTGATGAAAATGGTCTCGACACAAATATATATTTTCAAAATTATGCCTTAAATAGAATATCAAGACAAAATATAGTGTTTGATGATGGTAGTACCAATCTAAAAACCCATACATATAAAATGCCTAGCAGATCAGGCCATTATAATAATTATGCAGCAGAAGCAAGGATTTATATGTTTTATGCTTGTTTGAGTGAATTTGATCTAGCACTCAATACAATTATAAGGGAGGCTGGTTTAGATGCGTGAATTTTTGACGGTCAATAAGACACTTGCAATTACTAATTTTATTTTTTCAATTAGTATAATAACATTTGTTACAGTTCATCCTATTTTTGTTTTTCTTATGATACTAACTTCATTTTCAATAATGACATTTACTTTTTACAAAAAAATAAAGTCAGCATTATACGAAAACTTATTTAGGATTACTCAAATTGCAATTTCAATAATATACTTAAGACATTATATCGACCCATTTATCGTACAAAATCCTTTTCAATATAATTATCTTGAAGAAACATTTATTGTTTATAACTTGCCTTTTATTGTAATTTTAAACTTATCACTGATTTTGTTTTTAGTTACCAATAAAGGAGAATGGATAAATGAATAATAAGAAAAAAAGTAAAATACCCAAAATCTTATTAATATTTGTACCTATCATAATAGTTTTAGGTTTTTATTACTATTACTATAATATATACATGCAAGGAAATATAGATGATATTTTCAAAGTCACAGAGCCTAGAGACGAAACAAAAGAAAAACTAAAAGAAATTGGTTATTCAGATGGTGAGGTTGCTATTATTAAAAAGTTAAGCGACATTAATATTTCAATTATTAAAACATTAGAATACAATGAACAATTAATAGAAATCCTAGAAGAAAGATATTTTATTGAAGATAAAATATTAGATTATTTAGATTATAAAGATAACAATGAAGAAAAAGATATTAGAGAAATCGTTGAAAGAGTTAATACAAATAGGCATTACGATTTTTACACTAATATTGAAGAAACAGACTTAAGTAAGGGGATTTTAATTATTTCAAACAAATACTATAAATTACCCGAAAACTTTGAACCTGATAATTTAACGAACTTAGAACCTTATTATGGTATCGGTTCGTTAGCCGGAGTTGCACACGATGCTTTTTTAAAGATGCATAGTGCCGCAAGTGATGAAAATCTTAGATTATATGCTACAAGTACATATAGAGATTATTCACACCAAGAAAGATTATATACAAACTATGCTGCAAGCAGGGGAAAAGAAGAAGCTGATACATTTTCAGCAAGAGCTGGCCACTCGGAACATCAAACAGGGCTTGCCTTAGATTTCATTGAACCTGGTAGTACACTTAGAGACTTTGGAAATACTAATGAATTTGAATGGTTAGCAGAAAACGCTCACAAATATGGATTTATTTTAAGATATCCAGAAGATAAAGTAGATATAACAGGATATATTTATGAACCATGGCATTATAGATATGTTGGAGTAGAAGTTGCTACATATATTTTTGAAAATGAAATCACCTTTGATGAATACTATGCAGTTTATGTAAAATAAAAAAAGACTTTTTAAAAGTCTTTTTTAAAATGGTAACTTTAAGTTGCCGTTTTTTAATTTTTTCATCATCTCTTTCATTTGCTCATATTGCTTCAATACTAAATTAACTTCAGTAACAGTTAATCCCGCACCTTTTGCTATTCTTTTTTTTCTACTAGCCTTTAAAATTGAGGGGTTTCTACGTTCCTTTGGAGTCATCGACAAAATAATTGCCTCAACATGTGCTAATTTTTTCGGATCAACATTAACATTATTTAAACCCATCTTAGAGGCTCCAGGCATCATCTTTAAAATGTTTTCTAAAGGACCCATTTTTTTAATTTGATTTAAATGATTTAAAAAATCTTCTAAAGTAAATTTACCACTTTTTAAACTATCTGCAGCTTTTTTAGCATCCTCCATTGAATAAGCATCTTCCACTTTATCAACTATCGATAAAATGTCTCCCATTCCAAGTAATCTTTCGGCCATTCTAGTTGGATCAAAAAATTCTATTCCATCCATCTTCTCACTTGTACCAATAAACTTTATAGGTATTTTAGTTAAATGACGAACGGATAAAGCTACACCACCTTTTGTATTGCCGTCCATCTTAGTTAAAATAGCACCCGTTATATTTAAATTTTCATTGAACCCATCAATAACATTAATGGCATCCTGACCTATCATAGCATCCACTATAAGTAATGTTTCAGTAGGTTTGATTAATTCGCTCATAGAACTAAGCTCATCCATAAGCTCCTCATTAATATGAAGCCTTCCTGCTGTATCGAAAATAATAGTATCAAAACCATTTTCATTAGCATACTCTAAAGATTCTCTAGATATTTCTAAAACATCCTTAGTGTCTTTTGAGAAGACCTCTATATTTAGCTGTTTACCGATTTGTTTCAACTGATCAATAGCAGCCGGTCTATATACATCACATGCTACTAAAAGGGGCTTCTTAGCCTCTTTTTTGCGCAAATACAATGCAAGTTTTCCAGATGTAGTTGTTTTACCACTACCTTGAAGACCAATCATCATTATTTTAGTCTTACTTGCAACATTTAAAGGTTCGTATTCTCCTAAAAGTGACACTAACTCATCTTTAACAATTTTTGTGAATACTTCCCCTGGTTTTAAAGATTTTGTTACCTCTTCCCCTAATGCTTTTTCTTTAACGGAAGAAATGAAACTTTTTACAACTTTGTAATTAACATCAGCTTCCAGCAAAGCAATTCTAATAGATCTAGTAGCCTCGTTTACATTTTCCTCAGTAATTTTTCCGTAACCTTTCATGTCACTTAATGATTTTTGTAATTTTTCTGATAAATTTTCTAACATTTTTTCACCTCGATAAAATAAAGCCCTAAGGCTTTATAATTTTTTTATTTCATTCTTAATTATCATTGCAGACTTAGTAAGGAGCTCACACTCTTTATGAGACATATCAATATCAATGATTTCTCTAACACCATTTGAATTAACGATGCTAGGCATACCTATGTATACCTCGTATTGTTCATTATATGAACTAACCGTAAAAATAGTATTCTCATCATCTAATATTGCATTTGTAAGACGAACTAAAACCATACCAATTGCATAATAAGTCGAACCTTTCTTATCAATTATATCATATGCCGCGTTTTTAACTTTAAGAGCAATTTCATCTAACTGTTTGGGACTCAAATAATTATAAATAGATTTGCTCCCAACAAATGCATTAGACCAAGCTGGAAATTCAGAATCACCGTGTTCCCCTAAAATATAAGCATGAACATTTTTTGAATTAATATTTAACTCATTACTTATCAAATACCTTAATCTAGCAGTATCTAAAACAGTCCCACTTCCAATAACTTTATTTTTAGGAAAATTAGAATGTTTTTGTGCAATAAAAGTCATAATATCAACTGGATTTGTAGCGATTAAGAAAATACCATCAAACCCAGATTGTAAAACACTTTTAATTATTGAATCAAATATTTTGTCGTTTTTATTTAGCAAATCTAATCTCGTCTCGCCGGGTTTTTGTGAAGCTCCCGCACAAATACAAACGATTCTCGCATCCATACAATCTTCATAACTACCGGCTTTAACATCTACTTTAGAAGGAGAAAAAGGCATCCCATGATTCAAATCCATCGCTTCACCTTTTATTTTATCCTCATTAGTATCTATTAATACAATTTCATTTACTTTAGTCTTTTGGTTAGTTAGGGCATATGCATAACTTAAACCCACATTCCCAGCACCGATTATAACGACCTTATTTTTCAACAGGCACACCCCAATTTTTAAATATTTCAGCATTACCACTTGATGGAGCTGGATTTGGCGGATTCATCTTTATAATCAAAGGAACTTTAAAAGCCATACCAAATGCAACACAAGTACCTGGTTGAAGTGTTTTTTGCTTTTCAACAACTTCTGCACTTATATTAGGTAACATCTTTTTAATATATTCCAAATCTCTTGGATGGTTCATCTTGAAAATAACAAAGTTAGAACACTGAGATATAACAGTTTCAGAAATATCGACAGGTCTTTGAGAAATCAAGTTTATAAGCATTCCGTATTTTCTACCTTCTTTAGCAACTCTTTCAAATATGTTATATCCAAACAATTTTTTATCTAAATCGTCCTGAACAAACCTGTGAGCTTCTTCAACGAATATATGAAATGGTATTGTTGCTCTATTTTGAAGACCTTTTGTAAATTCAAAAAGTAGTCTTGAATAAAATTTAGTAACGAACTTACCAAACCAATCATCTACATCTTCTAAGTTAAAATTTATAATTTGTGCTTTCTTTCCTTGCTTTGAAATTATTCCAGAAATATATTGTTCCTTAGTTACATATTCATCGTTTTCAAAAAACTTAGAATATTTACCAACTAATAACGAATGAAGCCTAACTTTAAGCGCTATAGCATCATTATAAGACTTATCATTTCTAAGAAGTCCTTCAGATATCAAAGTAAAATTAAGCGCTTTTTCCATTTCTTCTAAACCATACATCGTTTCTTTTTCAGGTTCATACGCTTCCATCGAATCATCAATAAAACTACTAACATATTTAGTAAGTAATATACTTTCTGTAAAATTACCTTTATTATCGATTAAGAAACACTCTCTAAATTTTCTAACATAACCTACACCTGCAACAGGAGCTTCTAAATTAAACTCTCTTGTTGAACATGAAGCTAAAATAGAAAATACATCATTTCTTTTAGATGAGGCGGTTTGATTAGTATATAAGATCGTCATAATAGCTTTTGCTATTAAATGATTCATATATTTATTAGCCATTTCATCATCTTGTGCAAAAACTTTAACTAGCTTAAGCATTCTCTCAATTATCGGTAATTGTCCATGTTCAGTAACCGAAAGTAATATAGCAACGTCCTCTGCATTTAAAAGCCACATCGGTATTTTCAAACGTTCTCTTGGGGTTGCTTCACTAGCAGTCGAATAAAACTTAAAGTTATAATTACTATTCTTATCATTTATATCCTTAAAAGCACTATGATATTCACCGAAAGTATCAAACATCAAAACATTTGCTTTATATGGAACAAACTTTTCCATTTCAAAAATATTTTGAAGAATTCTAGCAACTCCCCATGATTTACCACTGCCTGAATTCCCAAAAATAGCCAAGTGATTACTAAATAAACTATTTATATCTACTCGTATTTTATGATCATCATAAAGAGGCGATCTTCCAAGTAGTACAGATTGATTATTATCCTCACCTACTATTAAAGCCACTTCTTCACTTCTTATCATTCTTACATTCGCATTTAGCGAAGGTTTCTTTATAATCCCTTGAAAAAATTTACCTTCTATTATTTCACCCAAAAAATGCGCTTTTATGATTTCATTACTAATGTCTGATACTTCGGCTAAAATTTTTCTTTCCCCTTCTTCAAACACAATATGCAAGTTCATTAAATTTGTTGCAACTTTCGATTCATCAATTTTAACGTGTGCTAAACTATCACTAATAAAAACTACTTTACCTATCATAAAATATCACTGAGCCTCCCCTTCAACTCTTCATCATCAACTTCATCTATTATTTTTTTTAATTTTTGTCCTTTTTCATATAATTTCAAATTATTTTCATATTCTTCCAACTTTAAACATACATCTTTTATTGTTTTATATATTGCATTCCTACTAACACTATAAAGTTCACTGATCTCCTGCAAACTCAAATTATTAAAGTAATATTCTTCAAAATAAGTTTGCTGTTTATCAGTTAAAAGTAAATAATAATAATCATATAAATTTATATTTCTTATTCTATCTTCCATTATACCACCAATTTATAAATCGCATAAATTATTGCAATGAATCCTAAAATCATATAATTTTGACTATGACCTTCTTTTCCAATTTTAGTATAGTTATAACTCTGAAACAAGAAGGTGAATCCTAACATGAAATAAGCAATAAAAACATATTGATTAATTACATGGGTTATAATCAAAGCGGCAATAGTTAAAACAAAAAATAAAGTTTGTAAAATTAAATACATCTTGTCTTTTTTCATAATCAGTCCTCCTTAAATAGTCCATAAATATAAGCCTCTATATCAAAAGGTTTTAAATCATTTATACCTTCACCTAAGCCAATATATTTAACAGGTATTTTAACCTCATCTTTTATTGCAAGAACAATACCACCTTTTGCAGTACCATCTAGTTTTGTTAATGTTATTGAAGTTATCTCGGTAATTTCTTTGAATTTTTGTGCTTGATCAATTCCATTTTGCCCTGTTGTAGCATCCAATATAAGCATAATTTCATGTGGGCCATCTTCTATGTGCTTAGAAATTGTCTTATTGATTTTTTCAAGTTCCTTCATTAAATTTTCTTTATTTTGAAGCCTACCTGCTGTATCTATTAAAACGACATCATAATCTTCATCTTTCGCTTTTTTCACACCATCAAAAACAACGCCTGCGGGATCTTTTGAATTCCCTTTGAAAAAGTCAACACCTACAGATTCAGCCCAAGATTTCAATTGTTCAATTGCACCTGCTCTAAAAGTATCTCCTGCAATAACCATTGTTTTTTTACTATCGCTTTTAAACATATTTGCTAGTTTTGCAATAGTAGTAGTTTTACCTACACCATTGACACCAACTACTAAAATGATTGTCGGACCATCTTTTGAGTAATTTATTTTATTTGTTAAAATTTGATTATCTACATATATAATAAAAAGTTCATCTACAATAATCTCTTTTAATTCACTAGGCGATACTATTTCTTCTTTAGAAACTCTATCCTTTAGTTTTTCTACGAACTTTATTACTGTATTTACACCAATATCAGATGAGATTAATAATTCTTCTAAATCGTCAAAATAATCTTCGTTTATTTCACTGTATTTTTCTGATAATTTATTTAACTTACTAGATAAGTCTTTTCTAGTTTTGGATAATCCTTTATCATACTTTTTACTATCAGCAATTTTAAGTCCATCGAACCTAGATTTAACTTTGCTAAACAAACCCATATTATCACCTCTCTATACTATATATTCTACACGATTGATTTTTTAATTACTAGACAAAATCTAAAAAAAAGTTTATAATTAAGTAGTTGATTTCTTAAAAATTAAAGAAAGGAGGATTTATGAAATTATTTAATAATGAAGATACAAGAATTATTGCCCTAGGGGGACTTGGAGAAGTTGGTAAAAATATGTATTGCTTTATGCATAAAGATGAGATAATAATAACAGATGCGGGAGTTACTTTTCCGGAAAGTGATCTATTAGGTGTTGATTATGTAATACCTGATTACACTTTCTTAAAGAAAAATGAGAAAAAGATAAAAGCACTATTTATTACCCATGGTCATGAAGACCATATTGGTGGAATACCATTTTTATTGCAAACATTAAGCATACCAACTATATATGCACCAAGACACGCTATAGGGTTAATTAGAAAAAAAATAAAAGAGAGAAATATTCAATTCAAAAACATAATTGAATACACTGAAGAAACTAAAGCGAAGTTCAAACACTTCGAAGTTGAGTTTTTTCAAACTACACACTCAATACCTGACTCACACGGTATATCAATTAAATCACCTAACGGTGTTATCGTTACAACCGGTGATTTCAAATTAGATTTAACACCTATTGGGCCACTAGCTAACTTACATAAAATGGCTAGAATTGGTGAAAAAGGTGTACACTTACTTTTAAGTGATAGTACTAATGCACTTAGTGAAGGAATGTCAAGAAGTGAGTCTACAGTAGATAATGCATTATCAGAAATATTCAAGCAAACAAACGACAGAATCATCGTTGCAACATTTGCATCTAACATTTACAGGTTGAAACATATTGTTGACACATGTAAACGAAATGATAGAAAAATAGCGGTGTTTGGAAGAAGTATGGAAAACAACTTGGAAATAAGTATGCAAGGTGGTTACATAGAACACAAGGACATATTTATAAAACCAGAAGAAGCTGTCAAACTTCCTGATAATAAAGTTTGTTTTTTATGTACTGGTAGTCAAGGTGAGCCTCTTGCTGCGCTTTCAAGAATAGCAGAAGGAACACACAGAAAAATAAAGATCAAGCCATCTGACGTTGTAATTTTTTCATCGTCGACTATACCAGGTAATGCACTTAGTGTTTCAAAAACATTGAATAAACTAGCACTTAAAGGTGTTAAAGTTTATACAAATACTATTTTAAGTGATATTCACACTTCTGGGCATGCTAGTCAAGAAGAATTAAAATTAATATTAAGAATGTTTAAACCTAAATTTTTTATGCCATTTCATGGTAATCATAGAATGTTACAAACGCATGCTAACTTAGCAGTTAGTTGTGGAATACCTAAAGAAAATACATTCGTATTAAGCAATGGGGATACACTTTCTTTGTATAAAGGTAAAGTTACAAGAGGACCAAGTATTCCTGCAAACGATGTTTACGTTGATGGAAACAGAATTGGTGACATAGGAAATTCAATTATAAAAGATAGACGAGTAATGTCTAATGATGGAGTTGTTGTTGCAATTTTCAATATCGATTCAAAATCTAATAAATTGGTTGGAAAAACTAATATTACGACTAGAGGTTTTGTAATGGTAAATGATAATTTAGAATTAATAAAAGAGCTAGAAGAAATCAGCAAAAATGCTATAAATTCTAAATTAAAAGAAAAAGCAGAATTCAACGACATAAAAAAAGAAGTTACTAGTGAACTTTCTAAAAAAATATATGAAAAAACAGGTCGAAAACCAATTATTCAACCTGTTATTATGGATATCAAATAATGATATCCTTTTTTATTTTTCTAAATCATCGATATGTTTTTTAATTTTAGAAGCATCTTCTCCTAAAATTATTTTAAGTTGATTATCGATTTCAACTATACCTTGTGCACCCATTCTTTGAATAGCATCTTTATTAACAACCGAAACATCGTGAAGAGATACAACAAACCTAGACTTATTAAACTCATAATTAATTATGTTGTTTTTACCGCCTAAATAACTAACAAGTTTGTTAGCCTCCATTTTAAAATCTTTTCTTCTGCTTCTAGTTATTGCTATTGCTATTAAAAGTGCAACACCAATAATAATAAAATATTCTAATTGCATAATATCACCAAACTAATTATACTATAAAATCGTTAAAAATCATAATCTTAATTGTAAGTTTTTCAATAATATTGTAATATATATGTAGGTGATTATATGAAAAAAATATCAAGATTTAAAGTTGAAACTTCTATATTAGTTTTATTGTTGCTAATGGCGACAATAAGTATAATCACAATAAGTAGTGCCGAAACACTACTGCCATCGCACATGGATGGCATTGCAATAAAGCAATTAATTTGGTATGTTCTTGGATTCGGACTGGCTTTTTCACTAATGTTTATTGGTAACGACTTTATTTATAGACACTCATATATACTTTATATTTTAAGCGTATTATCTTTAATATTATTACTATTTATTGGAGAACCAATAAATAATGCCGTAAGATGGTTTGTTATTCCTGGCATTGGAAACATTCAACCAAGTGAATTTATGAAAATTATATTAATAATTGTTTTAGGCGGCATGATAAAAAAATACAACGAAGATAAAGATGGGTCTCTTGAAGAAGAATTTAAATTCATATTAAAAGTTTTAGTTATAGTTTTTATACCTAGTTTGTTGACTTTCATACAACCAGATACAGGCATGGTTTTTATATATCTGATCATAACAGCAACAATGCTATTTGTGGGCGGAATTAGATATAGATGGTTTGCAATCGGTGCATCGATACTTGCTTTATCCGTCGCATTTGTATTAGTAACCTACTTTGCTTCACACGATGCTTTTGTTAACATTTTTGGTACAGACTTTTTCCTAAGAGTAGATAGACTTTTAGACTGGTCTAATTCTTCTGGATTTCAAGTGGAAAATAGTTTGAATGCTATTGGAACAGGCGGATTGTTTGGTAATGGATTCGGGAACCATAGCGTATACTTCCCAGAACCTCACACTGACTTTATTTTTGCAACATACGCAGGCAATTTCGGACTAATAGGTGCGCTAATATTACTATCAATAATAGCACTTTTTGATATTAGACTAATAAATGTTGCAAATAAAACAAGCAACCATACAAACAAATATGTTATATCTGGAATAATAGGAATGCTAGTTTATCAGCAAATACAAAACATAGGTATGACATTAGGCATTTTGCCAATAACCGGAATAACCTTACCTTTCATAAGTTACGGTGGTTCAAGCCTAATTAGTTACATGATAGTCGCTGGAATATTTTTTAATATTTCTAATGAAAGTATGCGATTTACAAACTAAAGATTATTTGCTATAATCTTCGTGCGGGGATGCATTGGTTTCGACATTTACATTGAGGTATAAATTGCAAGTCGATGGCACACGTAATGTGCAAAATAAATATAACTGGAAACAGTAATCAATTAGCTTTCGCTTAATTATATAGCAAGCTGTCTTCTTCTATCCTTTACTCACGAGGATTTTAGAAGGCTCGTTAATGTGAGTTATATTATAGGTTTGCTTACGTCCTATAATGAATTTAAGTAAGCTAACTACATATTTTAGGGTCATCTGTAAAATGTGTTAGTAAATTATCAGGTGACTAAGCTTGTAGACATTTATATGTAGGTGTTTATGGACAGGAGTTCGATTCTCCTCATCTCCACCATATTAAAAGCAACTTGCGATTTATTCGCAAGTTTTTATTTTTATTTATAAGAAAACTTGATTCTTATAT
>SKIH01000011.1 GCA_007116525.1 Bacilli bacterium | reverse complement strand
TACAGCTTACTTTTAAGTCTGTTTTGTTAACGTAACATTTGGAGGTTACAATGAGTAGAGCTTATTATTGTCCACTATGTTCAGAAAGATTTGAGCATGAAGAAGTTGAAAACAAGGTAAAAGTTTATTGTAGTAATTGTTGTCAAGATCACTTTGTTAGTGAACTTGATGATGATTGTGATGAAGATTACTAAAGGAGGTATATTATGAAAGAAAAAAATTATCTTGTAGAAGTAACACATTCTTTTACAACATTAGTGTCTATTTGTGCTAAATCAAAGAAAGAAGCTATTGAGGTTGCAAATTCAGAATACAATAGACAGTTGAAAAATTCGTCTTTTGAATACAAAGACTGTTC
The DNA here is from genome assembly GCA_007116525.1 of Bacilli bacterium. GTDB lineage: Bacteria > Bacillota_I > Bacilli_A > RF39 > UBA660 > CSBR16-113R1. The sequence continues at coordinate 3,513 of SKIH01000011.1, read as the reverse complement.
AGGTAACACTTGTAATGAAGAAGAATTTGACCACATTGTAGTTGATTTTAACAAGAATGTTCATGCTATAAAGTCTAAATCAACTATAGTTGGTATAGCTTGCTTTTAAGTCTGTTTTGTTAATGTAACATTTAGAGGTTACAATGAGTAGAGCTTATTATTGTCCACTATGTTCAGAAAGGATTGTGATGAAGATTACTAAAGGAGGTATATTATGAGACCATTTGGCGAAGACTTTTTAGAAAGAAATTATGAGTATTTGACTTGTGACAATTGTAGTAAAAAGATTGAAGATGAAAGAGCGTCTTTACACAGTGATTATTTTGGTGGTTGGTTTTGTTCTTCTGAGTGTGTTGAAGAATATGAAGAAGAACAAAAAGAACTTATTGAAAGAGGCGTATTATGAGTAAAGAAGAAAAAAATGCTTTTGTTGAAGCCCTAAAAGATATTATTAGCATACTAATAGTATTTATCCTGTTGTATCTAAGTTTCATACTTTTATAAATTCTACAAATATTAGTTAACTTTGTTAGTAAAAATTCTATAAAATATTCGTTGACTTTGTTGGTTTATCTTTTCTTACCAGGATTTTCTGCTGCTTTTAAGCCTTCTTTGAACTTGTCATAAGTACTAGCACCACTTGTGTTTACCATTGAACCCATATATACTAAAGCTGTTCCTATCTTCTTCCATATAGACTGCTGATTCTGGCAAATTCCTAGTAATTGATTGACTTGTGTTCTTTTACTTGGCGGAAGATGTTGTTCAAATATCATTAGCTTCCTATACAGCTGTATACCCTCTTCTGTTAAAAAGTTCTGGGGTCTTCTTACTTGCACGATTGCGTTTTGAAGTAACTTTTTATTATTGTTCATTCGCATCCTCTATCAGTTAAAAGATTATCAAGTTCTGTAACTAACTTGAAAGTTCTGAGATTTTTGGAAAGATTTCTAAGATTAATACTACTACCTTGAGCAACTACTGTCTCATGTACTAACAATTGAATCAATTCAGCGTCAAGCGTACAAAGAGCTGCTGGAAGTTCATCTTTTATACTTTGCAGATTAACAAAACCTTCTTCAGGTACAAATGCAAGAAACTCTTCTTGCAATTCTAAACAAAGCTGTAAAGCTTCCCATTTTACGTCTTTGTTTATGTTGTTTTTTTCAATTAACTTAATAACTTTTAAATATTTGTTATTTCCTATAGCGCATATAAGATGTCTTACTGTTTCCAATTGATTCGCTTCATTATTATTTTCGTTCATGGTCTACCTCTTTAATTATCTAATAATTTCTTCATATTTTTCTACCGCCATTATTAACTGTAAGCAGTAGGATAGATTACACTTTGGATTATCTTTTTTTATTCTATTTCTAAAAGCTGTAATATTACAACTTTTGTTTTCTATCTGCGCGTATGTTATTACATGTTCAATTATATTACAATCTAATGTAGTCAAAATTATTGGTACTTCTGCAGAACTAACTATACCGTATTTTGATATTACATTTGACTTTAATTCTTCTATTAAGTCCAATACATGTATCTTGCAACTTGCTTCTAGGCCAAGGTCATTTATTGCTCCCGTACAATTGATATACAAATTATTTTGATAATTTTGTATACATTTTTCTATTTCACTAATAACGTTTTCTACTAGTTCTTTTTTTACTTGTGTCATGGTTTACCTCTTTTAGTTGTTCATAGTTATTTACTTAGTTACAATCTGCACAATAAATACAATTACTTATAATGTTTCCACATGTACAAGCAATTTTAAAATGTTCTTTTGTTTCTAATACAGAAACTCTTTCTTTAATGCTTACTTCTCTTACAAAATCATTTTCGCCATTCTCAAGTAAACATTTTACATCATAAGGTGAATCTTTCAATTCTTTCTTTACATAGTTAACTACATCTTTCTTGTCATAATCAACTTTCACTTTGTAGGATGTTACAACTACAACATTAACTTCTTTCATTTGCTTTTTCTTGTCTTCACTCATAGTAACCTCTCATTCATAGTTAAAATAACAAACAGTCAATTCATACTGTCCTTCTATATTATATAACAAAATTTTAACTTTGTAAATAAAATTTGATACTTCTTATAAATAATAGTAACTAATAATTTAATAAGGACAATTACTCGCTTTTACAGCTTTATTATCTACTGTGTCTAATACTTTCTTTTTATAATAAATAGCTATAACTTCTTTGCCGTTATTTAATGTCTTTCTTTCCTTAATCCTCTTGGTAAGTTTATTACAGCTGTAATAAGGTGTACCTTTGATGTTGATCTTAAAACTTATTCCTTTAACTAACAACGAGCACGAGTCACAAAAAACGTTTTTCTGTTCCATAGATACCTCCACAAATTCCGTCACGATTCGTTGGAAAAATTCTTACAAATTTCACCACCTTTCGTTGGAAAATTTTTGCTGAAATTATTCTTTTTATTATATTTCCCTTAAATATATAAAATCGAATAAAATTTATTAAAATATTGGCTCCAAATTTCAATCTCAGACACAAATTTTGAGGGTACGAATATCTATATATTAATGAAATATTTTGAGTGCTGAGATTGAAAGGTAAATACAAGTAATTGATATCATTGCATAAGTCGTTCAAAATATATGCATCTCCGTAAAAAATTCTTCGTATTTTTCATCCCTACAAACAAATATACTCATTTGCCTTACTTCTAATTCAAACCCTGTACAGCTTCCTGGAAGTATCAAGCTACGTAATTCGTGCAAGTTTAACACGGGATACGGTCTTCGAATAGATAAAATTTCTACAGCTGTAACGTCTTTGAATTGAATAATTTGATCGGTAGGTGCTATAAATAGAAATAACAGCAAAATTAACTTTACCATAAGAACTTTCTGTTTACAATTATAACAACCAATATACTTGGAGCAAGAGTCACGCCCATCAAAATTCTAGCCAGTTTAAAAATATCGCTGAGGTCCGGGAAGCTCAATGCAGCTACAGCCCAAGCTGTGTAAGCCCACAAACACATAATAGCTGTAAAAGCTACTGACATAAAAGCACCAACAGCAATAGCATAAAACCATAAAACCATAAAACAAATACCAGCTCTAATCCTTTTCATTTTTGTTCTCCTTAAACTTCGTACCATTCATAATATATTACCTTATATCTTGTGTCTGCTGCTCTGTAAATAACCAACTCAGATCCATCTATACACGTGAAATTATGTCTAACAACGGGTATTCGTCTTATTATATCTTTTTTGCTTACCGTAACACTAACATCTTTTGCAACTACTAAAGCGCCATCGGCATCAGGTAAGTTTATAGCTTTTTTTCCTACAACCCACTTTACTCTGTTCAACCTGCACTCTGGAAAAGCCATATACATAAATGCCTTGACTGCACAATCATAAACATAGTCTGTTGTTTTCTCTCTTTCCGCTTTTGTTGACATATCACACCTCCTTTTTTTTCTTCAGTCCCGTTGAATACTCTACAACATAACGGT
>SKIH01000014.1 GCA_007116525.1 Bacilli bacterium | reverse complement strand
TTAAAATCTCATAGCCCTTATCGGTTATTAAAACCGTGTGTTCAAAATGAGCCGATGGTTTATTATCTGCAGTTACAATTGTCCATTCATCATCGAGTATGTATATTTCTGCAGTTCCTAAATTAAGCATTGGTTCAACTGCAATAATCATCCCCGCTTTAAGCTTAGGTCCTTTTCCTTTTATGCCGAAGTTTGGAACATCTGGTTTCTCATGCAATTTCTTACCTATCCCATGACCAACAAGTTCCTTAATAACACCTAAGTTATTTTCACTAGCATAACTTTCTATGGCATGACTTATGTCACCAACATAGCAACCATCTTTAATAACAGATAATCCTTTATATAAAGCTTCTTCAGTATGCTTAAGCAAAAACTTCTTTTCACTAGAAACATTACCCACTTTATAAGTCCAAGCTGAATCCCCATGATAACCTAAATAAGATGCGCCAATATCTATTGATATTATATCACCATCAATTAGTTTACGATTACTAGGTATTCCGTGTACCACTTCCTCGTTAACAGATGTACAAATAGATCCTGGAAACCCTCCATAATTTTTAAATGATGGATTTGCTCCTTGACTTAAAATAAAGTCATGTGCTATTTTATCTAATTCAAAAGTTGTGATGCCTGGTTTAATATTCTCTTTTAACAATTGATGAGCCATATAGACAATCTCTCCTGCTTTTTTCATTTTATTAATTTCTTCTTGAGTTTTAATCTTCATAATTAAACCTCATTTCTTATTATGTTATCTATTTCATTAAATGTTGTTTCTATATTAATGCTTTTTATAAAGTGAACATCGTGGCTTTCGTTATAATAATCTATAACTGGTTTAGTCTCTTCGATAAATGTTTCAAATCTTTTCATAAATGATTCAATATTATCATCAGATCTTCTTTCTAAAATCGAACCACATTTTTTACAAGTCCCGTTTTCATTTGGGATCATTGTTGGTTCAGTCTCATTATAAACTGCTCCACAGTTATTACAAGTAAGTCTACCTAACACTCTTCTAAGAGCTTCATCTTTACTAACTTCTATTGAAATTATAATTCCTAAATCAAAATTTAATTTGTAAATTAACTTTTCATACATCTTAGCTTGTTTTAGATTTCTTGGAAAGCCATCTAAAATATAGCCGTTTTTACAATCAGATTTTTGTATTCTTTTCTCAAGGATACAACATATCAAATCATCGTCTAAAAGATTTCCCTCTCTTAGTAAATTTTTAGTATCATCATCAGTTACTGATGCCCTTACTAAATCTCCAATAGATATATGCGGAATATCATATTTTATAGATAATAGTTCTGCTTGAGTTCCCTTACCTGCAGCGGGTGGAGCAATTAAAATAATATTACTCATTATCTTCTTCTACCTCTAACATAACTTGTGCTAACAAGTTTATTTTCAATTTGTCTAAATGTTTCTAATGCAACACCTACAACAATTAAAAGTCCAGTTCCACCTATAGTTACACTTTGTGGTAACGCTGTTAAAAATCCGAAAATAATTGGCGATCCAGCCATAACCGCTAAGAAAATCGAACCAACAAATGTAATTCTATACAAAATATAAGTTACATGATTGATTGTTTCTTTCCCCGGTCTAACCGCTGGTACAAAGCCACCACTTTTTTGTAAATTTTCAGCTAAATCTTTAGGTTTGATTTGTATAAACGTATAAAAATACGAGAATACTATAATTAATGTCATAAATAACAAAAATCCTGTTAATGAATCCATAACTAACCACTGCTGGATAAACGAATCTACATTTTCTCTACCTAAAAATTGTGCTACGAATGCTGGTATAGATATAATCGATGATGCAAATATCACCGGAATAACACCAGCTGAGTTTAATTTTAACGGAATGTAATTTTGCTTTCCTAATACCGCAGATGACTTATTAGCATATTGAATATCAACTCTTCTTTCGGAAAGTTGAACAAATAATACACCTAAAATAACTGCAAAGTAAACAACTACATATAATAAGAATGTAATTATACCAAGAGTCGCTCCAAGCGTTGCTCCTGATGCAACAAAACTATTCCAAGCACTCATAAACATAGTTGGCATAGATGCAATAATACCTGCCATAATGATTAAGGAAATACCATTTCCTACACCTTTAGCAGTGATTTGATCACCTAACCATAACAAGAATGCCGTACCTGCTGTAAGTACAATTGCAAATTGCATGTACATAAGCGGCTCTGCTCCTTGAATATATGCAAATGAGAACATATAACCTTGAATAAATGCTAAGAAAATACCTAAATATCTAGTAATCGCATTTAACTTGGTTCTTCCAGTATGACCTTGTTTAGCTAATTCCGCTAAATAAGGAACAATATCCATTTGAAGTAATTGAACTATAATTGATGCAGTAATGTATGGCATAACACCAAGTGAGAAAATTGAAAAATTTTCCATGGCTCCTCCACCCATTGCATTAACTAGTTCTAAAAACCCTAAATTACCTACTCCTAAAGCTTCTTTATCAACACCAGGTACTACAATCGCAATACCTAATTTAAATACAAATAAAGCAGCAAAAGTAAATAAGATCCTTTTTTGTAAATCCTTGTTTTTGGGATTAAATATTTGCTTTAAATTTGCAAACAATTTAGATCACCTCTGCTTTTCCGCCTATTTTTTCTATTTTTTCTTTAGCTTCTTTAGAAAATTTGTGAGCTTTAACATTTATTTTTTTCTCTAATGTACCATTACCTAGTACTTTAATACCATTGAGTTGATTTTTAACAATTCCCATATCTTTTAAAATTTCTGGTGTAACTTCTGCACCATCCTCAAACTTATTTAAGTCTTCAACATTTATAACTGCGTAAACAACTTTAAATCTAGCATTCGAAAAACCTCTTTGCGGCAATCTTTTATATAATGGAATTTGTCCACCTTCAAACATAGGTCCTTTACCTCCACCACTACGTGCAAGTTGTCCTTTATGTCCTCTACCACTAGTTTTTCCAAGTCCAGAACCAGGTCCTCTACCTACTCTTTTTTTAGAATGAGTAGAACCTTCAACTTTTTTTAATTCATGTAATTTCATATTAAAGTTCCTCCACATTCTTACCACGTAAGTATGCTACGTGTTCCTTAGTCTTTTGCTCCATAAGAGCATTTAATGTCGCTTTCGCAGTATTTATCTTAGTGTTTGAACCAAGAGATTTAGATAAAATATCTTTTACACCTGCAAGTTCTAAAACCGAACGAACAGGACCTCCTGCTTTAACTCCAGTACCTTTTGAAGCTGGTTTCAACATAATCTTACTAGCTCCTTGTACACCGATAATGTCATGGGAAATCGTTCTGTTATCAACAAGTGAAACTTTGATAACATTCTTTTCTGCAGCTTTTTCACCTTTTTTAATAGCTTCAACAACTTCATTAGCTTTTCCAGTACCAAGGCCAACTTTACCTTTATGGTCACCAACTACAACTGTTGCTGCAAAACGAAAGTTACGTCCACCTTTAGTAACTTTAGTAACTCTACTAATGTTAATAACTTGTGAATCATATTTCTTTGGGCGTTGTTGTCTTCTTTTTCTTTCCATATTTACCCTCCTTTTAAAATTCTAAGCCATTTTCACGTGCAGCTTCAGCTAAAGCTTTAACACGTCCATGATATTGGTATCCACCTCTATCAAATTTGACTTTACTAATTTTTGCTTTTTTTGCTCTTTTAGCGATAAGTTCGCCAACTTTAGCAGCAGCTTCAACATTTCCACCATTTTCGAGTTTTAACTCTTTGTCTATAGATGAAGCACTTACCAAAGTAACGGCTTTTTCATCATCTATGATTTGTGCAAAAATATTTTGATTTGATCTAAACACATTCAGTCTAGGAATATTTGAAGTTCCTTTAACGTCTTCTCTTATACGAGAGTGTCTAGATTTACGCATTTCATTACGTGTTTCTTTTTTTATCATAGTAATTCTCCTTTACTTTATTGAATTATGCTGCTTTTTTACCTTCTTTTCTAACAATAACTTCATC
>SKIH01000015.1 GCA_007116525.1 Bacilli bacterium | reverse complement strand
TGTTCTCTTTTCCTAGTTGTTTGTCTTAAAGGTTTTACCATCATATCATCAATATTAATATTCATTCTAAAACATATAATATGACTACTCCTTTATATATATATTTTTATTTTACAAGGGCATAGGCTCTCTTTCTTCATAATCATCTATTTTTTCTACATGTGTCATAATACCCATTTCTAATAATTTGTTAGATATATTATTATTTTCCATAACACCATAACCTTTCTCATATGCTTCTTCTATTTTAAAACCTGGAAGTTTCTTAGTTTTGAAGTGTCTTGCTAAATTTTCGTCTTTAGGAAATTCTCTTTTAAACTGTTTACCTAAACTTTCGTATAACTTTAATGATTCTTGGTATTCTTCTTCTTCCATTTCTTTTGTACCCATAATGGTCATTATAAGCCACTCTATTTGATAGTTTAAATCTTCGCTTTCCATATCTTCATTTAATATAAACTTCATTCTACCGTCACTATCTGCTTTTTTCTTAGCTTTCCTAAGACTTGTTTTAATCATCTGCCAAATATTTTCTTGAAAAGTCATTAACCCTTTAACTCTACTTGCTTGTCTTCTAAACCAACTCTTAGGTACTCTCCTACCAACATGTACTTTAACTGTCATTTTTTATTTTCCTCCGACCCTAAAAAAGTCTAATATGTTATTTTGACCTAAACCAAATTTTTTTAGTATGTAATTAGCTATTATAGGAAACAATAAGAATATGAGTATTGCTTGCCATATAGTAAAAGTGAATGGAATATATAAACTCCAAAGTTTTCTTAGAGTAAAAAGTATTCCTACAACTATTATTAATCTTAAAATATATATTGAAACATTTTTAGTTGTAAACTTAAACTTATCTTTTTTAGGATATTTAAGAGCTGTGAACTCTTTTTGTTCTGCAATAGTTTTATAAGATTTATCTCTTAATTCTTCTAATCTTTTATTAATATTCTTATGTTTATTTAAAGAGTCTTTACTCCAAAACATTTCTATGTATTGAATTATTGTTATAACAAAATAAAGTATTACAACACTAGTAGCTATATTCATATTTTATTATCTCCTTTTCTTTGTAATTCATGTCTTGATTTTCTATAACTATGCTTGTTACAACACCCGCAGTAAAACAAAAATCCACCATCTATAACTTCTACGTTATGTGAAAATTTTTTATCACAATCTGGACACTTAGCGTATAATATCATTTTTTTTGTTCCTCTAGTGCTTCTATGAGTGTTTGTTGTATTAGCTCTACATCAAACTTTGTGATGTCGTGGTTGTCTCTATTATCAATGTTTGCTACTATTGTTTTAATGTTTACTTTTGGATAATAATTTTTCATTAGTACTTTCATCTTTTCATTTTCTATTTGCATTGATTTAAGTGTTTTTTCACTTATAAGTTTAATACTATTTTTTAAGTAATTAATTACTTCTGCGTTGTGTAGTACTATTTGTCTTGCGTGCATAAGTGTTTGTTCTTCTATTAGTCCCATATTGTGTACCCGTCTTCTCTTAAAGAGTGTTTTTTTATTTTTATTTCTTTAGTTGAATGTATCCATTCATCCCAATTAGGTTTGCTCAATTTATGATAATCTTTCAATATTATAAAATCATCGTCTTGCACTAATTTATTTATGTAATAAACATTGATATTGGAAAAAGTGTATGATGTTATGATTATGTAATTAGACTTGGTGCTAGTATAAAGTGCTAATCCAAACCTTGTTCCTGGCACTACTAATTTCCACGCTCTTCCTTGTTTACATAATTTTTTTATTCTTCTAATAAGTATTTGTCTTTTGGTGCCGTTATCTTTTAATTCACCTAGTAAAGTGTTATATGTTTGTGGAGCTTTATCTATTTGTTTTAATATTAACTCGTCATCTCCTATATATTCTAAACATTCTTTTTCGGTAATCATTTATCGTTCCTCAAACTTTCATTTCTAATGTTAGTTATTAATTGTTTTGCGTCAGTTACTATTTCTTGTATGTTTCTTTTACTAATAGGAATATCGTATGTTTGTTTAATGTGTAAAGCTATACGATTCATATTAAGAGTTGTATCATTCATCATAACATCTTGTAATGCTAATAATAATAATGATTTGTGTATGTCTTCTGTTGTAACCATACTTCTAATATTATCATCATTGTAAACGTTTTGCTCCCTTACTTTCAAATATTTCTCGTAAAGCCAAGCAGGTGGTTTTGGTATTTTTAGTATCTTCCAAAAGTTTGGATGTTTCATTAATTTTTTCTCAATTTCTGAAAGTCTTGTAAACTCTGTGTAAGACCCAACATTTTTGAAGTCTTTTAATCTCCAAGTATCATTAACAGGATTACGGTCCTTAACAAATATTGCTCCTTGACCTCTACCAAATAAGTCACAGTTATGCACTACCATATCATTAGCAACAAAGTTATGATTATCTTCTACTCCTATAATATCATATACATCTTCTTTTTTATCTAATTTTCTTATTGATTTTATTTCAACCCACATATCTGCCACCTTTTATAATATTTTTTCTCCATTTTAATGGTTGCATATTAGTATAGTGAAAACATTTTTGTCTTTCTTCTTCTTTAGTCAAATCAAACGAACAACAAGGTTTTATATGGTCGATATGCCAAGTTCTAAAACCATGATTATCCCAGTTCATCCAAGGTTCAAATTTTTTGGATATGTGTTTTTTAAATTCTTCTATAGAACATCCTAAATATTTCATTATAGAATAAGATTTAGGTGTTGTTTTCATTTTTAAAGCAGAATTTAAACGCCCTCTTAATATTTTTGATATTTTGTAGTTTTTGTTTTCTAAAGCTTTTCTTTCATGTTCTATTATTTTATCTCTATTATTCTTCCTATAAACTCTGTGTTTTTCTAATATTTCTTCTTGGTTCTCATAATATTCTTTTCTTTTTTGTTCTAATATTTCTCCTCTTTTTTTGTAATATCTTTTTTTACAAGCTGTTTTAGCATAATCAGGATTTTTAAGTCTCCATTTCCTAACAACTTCATATTTTTTATCCTTTCTAAATCTACCTGAACATAAATCGGAACAATATTTTTGAGACAATCTCTTACCAGTAAGACTAGTTTGACATTCTAAACATTTATAATCAGTTATTTTTATTTTATCTTCTTTTTTCAAATCTTTTAATTTAACCCAACCTCTTTGTGTTAAGAATAGATGGTCTTCAGTACATTTTATTTTTTGACCATTCTTTAGTGTTAGTTCAAATATTTCTGCATCTTTTTTTGTTAATATTTTTTTATCATATTTTTTAAACTCAAAAATATTCTTATCTTTATTGTAGGACAAAACTTCAGGATATCTTTTATTTAAATCTTTTATGTTTATTCTTCTATTTATACCTTCTATATCTTTAACTGTTACTTTTGTATCTCCTGTAAGACACCAATAATTAGTATAGGCGTTTAAGAATGTTTGTTCAACTTTAGTTATTTTTAATGGGAAACATAATATGAAAAACAAGTGTTTTGTTCTTACTTCTGCCAACTTTCTAATCATGGCTTTAGTTTCTTTCTTCGCCCAATCGGTACTACTATTATGTACCACAAAACCGTTAGCGATATAATTATTGTTATCTTCTACATTTATTATATCATATGTTTGTATTTTATAAGAGGATTTTTTTACATGTGATATTTTCTCTCCTGTTATTAATATATCATTATCTATTAATTCTTCTAATTTTTTCCATCCTTTTTTTGTTAAAAATAGGTGTTCTTTTGTAGCTTTTATTGTTTTTCCACACTCTGTTTTTATTTCATAGACATAATCGTATTTTGTTTTTATACAATTATCAGCTTTTTTGTATTCATATTTTTTATTTTTCTCATTATAAGATAACACATTAAAAGTTTGACCTTCTAATTCTTTTATCTTAAATTCTCCTTTATCTGTTTTTATGATTGTGTCTGGGTGTAAACAAGCAAATCTCACTGCTTCATCACAGTTATGTACTACCATATTGTTAGCTACATAGTTATGATTATCTTCTACTCCTATAATATCATATACATCTTCTTTTTTGTTTAGTTCTTTTACCCACCAAACTCTTATAAAACCTTGAGGTGTTAATATTTT
>SKIH01000034.1 GCA_007116525.1 Bacilli bacterium | reverse complement strand
TCTATCCCTCCAATCCTTTCTGTCTTTTTGCTTTTCTAAATATTTCGTTCTCATCTAGTTCTAAGTGTTCTAATACCCTTTTAGTAGGTATCAGCATTGGTTTTAGTTTTCTTAGTAGTTTGCCTTCACTTTGTATCTCTCGTGCTATCTCGTTGACTATTTCGTATGATTTAGCCCTACCTCTACCACTTAGGATTTGAACCTCATTGACTGTTATCCATTCTTTATTAATGGCGTTTGCCATATCTAGGTATGTGTGTTTCATTTTTACCTCTTTTCAAGACTATTGTCATATATGTTTTTAAAAAAAATATGAGCAGGAACTTGATAATAATCTAATAAATCTAATAATACTGGTAATGGCATTTTCCTTGTTCCTGATTCATACACGCTTAGCGTTGTTCTGTGAACCTTTATTGCTTCACCTACAGTGCCTAAATCAACATTCTTCTCAGCTCTTAATCCTCTTAATTTAGCGATGATTGTTTCTGCCTTCACTACTGCACCTCCTTTATGATGACTTAATCTTATCATGACTATTGTCATATTGTCAACGGTTTTTATGTAATTTGTCATAAAATATTTGTTTTTTGTAAATAATAATAGTATAATGTTTATTGAAAGGACGTTTTATATGGAAAGTTATTTCTCCACCAATTTAAAATATCTCAGATTGTTAAACAAAGATTCGCAAGAAGAATTGGCAAATAAAATTAATAAAATTGACAAAGAAGAAACAATACACTACACTACTATTGGCAGGTGGGAAAACGGAAATAGAGAACCGTCTATAAATAGCGTAATTAAAATAGCAGATGTTTATGAAGTGCCTATTGCAGATCTTGTTGCTAAAGATTTAAGTGGTAATGGCAGGAACAACGAAGAAATGGAAAAAGAACTAATAAAAAAAGCCCTCATTGAAAAAGGCTTCATGAACGAAGACGAAGATATGAACGACGAACAATTTGAAGTTGTTATGAAAATATATAAAGAGTTTTTAAAACAGCAATAAAAAAATACATCTCAACGAAAAAATGTATTTTATAAAAGAACTTAAATTGTTATTTTTGCAAATAGCATAGAGTTTATCAAACTTCTTCATACTGTTTCCCCCTATTTGCTTAGTTATTATACCATAAATCACCATTAAATCAATAGTTTTAATTAATTACCCAAATTGGCAATTAAAAGGTTAGTATAACTTTTAATATAGATTAATGAAAGGAGAAAAATCATGGAAAAGAAAATTTATAATCCATTTGCAAAAGGATTTTGGAAAAAAGACAATCTTTTTAATATGGAAGCATACGGAAAGTTTAAAAGCGACATAGAAAAAATAAAACAAGATAAAAAAGACACCGCGAGTTTAGAAAACAAACTATCTTCTTTAGGAAAAAAACTTACAATAGGTTTAACTATCCCGATACTTCTAACAATTTTTTTAGGAGTTATAGGACTTATAATAGGTATAGTTATTTTTATAAGTATATTCTTTGTTTCTAAAAAATAAAGGAAGTGATTATCGTGCCAGTATATAAAGACGAGAAAAGAAATACTTGGTATTACTCAACTTGGAAAAAGGATATTCACGGAAAAAATAAAAAATCCGTCAAAAGAGGATTCCAAACAAAAAAAGAAGCCCAACTTGCCGAAGCTTCTTTTAATTTAAAGTCGACCGAAAATAGATCTATAACATTTGGTGAGTTATATCTTGATTACATCAATTATCAAAAAAATAATTTAAAACCGAGAAGTTTTCAATGTTTACAAAGCAGATTTAATCTTCATATATTACCTTACTTTAGCAAGAAAAAAATTAATAACATAATAGGTAAAGATGTTGTTGATTGGCATGATGAACTAAACAAAAAAGGATTTGCTTTCAGGTATAGAAAAGTTATCCATATTCATTTATCGTCAATACTTAAATATGGAGTTCAACACCATGGACTAAACAAAAACATCGCTAGTATTATTGGTGGTTTCAAAAACGATGAATTGAAAAAGGATTTAATGTTTTGGACTTATGAAGAGTTTCAAAGATTTATAAACGTTGTTGATGATCTGACTTATAAAACGTTTTTCAGTTTATTATATTATACAGGATTAAGATTAGGTGAAACACTATCTCTAAATTGGAAAGACATACACGATAATGTTGTAAAGGTCAATAAAACCATCTCACAGCGTACAAGTGCTGGCGGATATGTAATTACTACCCCTAAGACTAAAAACTCCGTCAGAAACGTTTTAATGCCATCACACCTAGTAAAACTGTTAAATGATTATTATATATATCAAAAAACATTTGAGGGTTTCAATGATAAGTGGTTTGTATTTGGTGGTGTAAGACCGTTGCCTGAAACAACTATTGGAAGAGTGAAAGATAATTATTGTGAACTAGCAGGAGTAAAACGAATTAAAATACACGACTTTAGGCATTCTCACGCTTCGTTATTAATTAATAAAGGAGCAAATCCTACAATAGTAGCCCAAAGATTAGGACATAGTGATATTGCTATGACATTGAATACTTACTCTCACATGTTCCCTAATAGTCAAAATGAAATCATTAATTTAATAGATAATATGTGATATTGGTATCAAATTGGTATCATAAGCATTTAAATAAAATAAAAACCCTTACAAAATAAGGGTTTGTTTTCTTATGGTGGAGAATACAGGATATTAATTGTATGTTTTGGTATTTCTTAAAGTGTATATAGTATATGCCTTTATGCACTAGTAAGTATCAATAAAACCATCTATTTTATAGCAATATTATAATTTTTGGTATCATATTGGTATCACGGAATGCAACATATTAAAAGAGAAATTATAAAGTTGTTTTAATATGTTGGTATCACCACTAACATATATTAGTCCTTGTGGTTTAATTCTATACACCTACATTAAACAAAAACACTCAACGAGTGTCTTTATATCTTTTTGGGCGTTTGTCTTGCTATGGGCTTAAAAATACCGTTTAAACAGTTGTTAATAAAATAAGCATTATTTCCTCATCTAAGATTAATTCAAACATTATTTTCACCTCCTAACTCTTTATTCAATAAAAAAGAGGGCTATCCCTCTAAACATTCCAAACTAATATTCTTTTTTTAACCTCCCTAAATCCATATTTATCTTTTGCCGCTGTATCACCTCATTTATATTGTGTTCTCATTGCGATTATTTATACAATAAAAAAAGACCAAGGTTTTACCCCTGGTCAATATTAAATCCTATTTTCTTCTTTATAACTTTTTTTGGTTTCTCTAACTGTTGTCCATAAGTTACGCAAAGTTGCTCAATTCTCTTGTTTATCTCTTCCCTTATCAATCTTAACAGAGATATATCGTTTGTCTTCTCTGCTAGTTGCACTAATTCAGTAAGAGTGTATTTTTCTTTCATTTTAACACTTCCCTATTTGGTTTTCCTTCTTTATACCAATGTGGCATATCATGTATGCTTATATCATCAGCATAGTGTATTTCATTAAACATTATCGCTAGTGCATTCCAAACAACGGCTGCTAAATGGTCTTCGTCTGTCATGCATTGTGCATATTTTGAAGCGTGCCTCATCATTGAATCAAAACAAGCACTTGTAGGCATTCCTTTTCTCCAATTATTGTCGCCTCTTTTTTTTGCTCCTAAGCCATACCACATACCTACTCTATCCATACATTCGTAAGGTATCAAGTTATATCGTGGTTTATTATCGACAGAATCTCTTTTAGCTCCTGTTTCAAACATTCTTTCTTTTCCACTATCTTTCATTTTACCAACGCCTTGCTTGTCTTCTTTTCCTCTGTTTCATAGACTGGTATTAATTCAGGAGTAAGAGAAATAACATTGCCATCTTTATCAAGTTTAGCTTCTACTATCCACGCTCCCATGTCATTACCTAGTGCTAAACCTCTTTGAAAAGATGTATAACCTTGAACACTAGGAACACTAAAGGCGTGAATATTACGATAAAACATATAAAAGGTCTTATGAAAATGTCCTTGTGCTAATATATGAGGTTTTTCCCCGCTACGCATAGCGTCTATAAACTTCTGTAATTTATACGACCTAGCATAACTTGAGCCACCGTTTGGGTGTTGTAAATGTATAATGCACTTATTAAGAATGACCTCGGCAAAGTCTATACCTAAATATTCCAT
>SKIH01000005.1 GCA_007116525.1 Bacilli bacterium | reverse complement strand
TTTTTGTTACAGGTAACAAAGGAAAACAAAAGTCAGCGCAAAAAGCTTTTGAAAACAGTGATGTTAAACTTAGTTGTTATGAATATGACTATGATGAACCAAAGGTAAATGATATTGATTTCATCGCGGAATCCAAAGTAAAACAGGCATATGAAAAAGTAGGTAAACCGTGTATATCAATTGATGCTGGTTTTTACATTAGGAGCTATCCGGGTGATCCAAATTTTCCGGGAGCCTTTCCTAAAAGAGATTTATTAGATACTATGGGAGTAAGAGGACTCTTGAAAAATATGGAAGGCGTTGAAGATAGATATTGTTATTTCAAACAATGTCTAGCGTATTACGATGGAGAAGATTTAAAGTTTTTTTATAGCATTTCTAAAGGAGAGTTAACAAAAGAGATAAGAGGCGAAGACACATATGAAAAGTGGTCAGATCTATGGTATGTTTTCATTCCAGAACCTTACAATAAAACTCTAGCGGAAATGACAAAGGATGAAAGAGAAAACCGAATCAAAACTGATACTTCATCATTAGATAAGTTTCGGGATTGGTATATTAAGAAAACATAAAAGAAAAGCGAGGAAGATAAGATGTTTTGTTCAAGATGTGGAAAGAAAATCCCATAAGACGGGAATGTTTGTTTATTTTGTGGAAAGATGGTTGATAATAGACTTAGATCAAGTGATAGGGGAAGCGTTATTTTAAATATAATAAGTTTTCTTTTTCCGATAATAGGATTTTTCTTATGGCTTGCTAATAAAAGTTCAAAGCCTGAGCGAGCGTCTCAAATAGGACTAGCAGCGATAATAGGATTTTTATTTAATTTTATAGGTTTTTGGTATATTTAAAAGGAGGAAATTATGAAAATAGGACTTAGAACACCAAGTGTTAAGAAAATAGTAAGAGCTAAAACAACTGGTAAAGTAAAAAGAAGTGTTAAAAGTAGTGTTAATCCAATATATGGTAAGAAGGGTGTAGGATTAGTTAGGAACCCTAAGAAGTCTATTTATAATAAGGTTTATAAAAAAACTTCATTTAGTATATTTGATCTATTTAAGTAAAAATAATGATTAGTATAATACTCCTAAATTGTTACATAATTTATATGATGTTATAATTTAGTTATAGGACAATGTTAAATGAGAGGGGGTATATTATGAAGAAGAGCAAAATAATTAAAGATTTTGAAGTTTTAATTGAGCAGTTAGAAATAGCAATCAATAACGTTAATGAAAAGCCTGTTGAGATAAAAAGAGAATTAGAAAAATGGGAATCTGAAGTAAGTATTGATGAACTTAGAGAAACGCTTCCTTTTATATTAAGCAAAGTAAAAGACTGGTATGAAAAGTATAAAGAGTTTGATGATATTTTAAGAATTAGTTTAAATGATTATGGATGGGTATCGAAAGAAACTTCATATATCAAAAAAGAATGTGCTTTAGTAGATGATTTGCACTCTGAGGTTATAAATCATATGGTTGATAGAATAGGCAAGCATATGAATATGGAAATAAAAAAAGGCGGGAAAGCCAATGATTAGAGATTTGAAAGATAGAAATGAAAGAGTTACTTTAAATGAAGAGACTGTTAAGAACTTTGAAGCTATAATTAAGTATTTAGAACTAGCAATAAAAAACTTACATACTAAACCTAAGGAAATAGAAGATGAGATAAAAAGGTGGAATAGCGAAATAAGTGTTGATAAGCTTAAAGAGAGTCTGCCTAAGTTACTCAATATGATAAAAGGTTGGTATGAAAAGTATAGAGCCACTGGGGATATATTAAAAGTTAGCTTAAAAGAATATGATTTAGTATCTGAAGAATCCTCACATATATTAGGTGAGACTGCCCTTGTAGATGAGCTTTATCTTGAGATTATTGACTTTAAGATCGATAATATAGGTTCAGAAATGGTTGATGCAATAAAAAGCGGTGGGAAAACCTCTGAATAGTAATGTTGAAGTGTTAAGAAGTGTATTTTAAATATACTTCTTTTTTATTACTAAGTACCGCTTAATAAAAATATGATATAATTATTCTAGACAAATACTAAATAAGGAGGAATTATGTATTGTAGTAATTGTGGAAATAAGTTACTTGAAGGCGCCGATGTTTGTTTGAAGTGTGGGAAGTCAGTCACTAATGTGGGGAAATCTTCTAAAAAAGTTTATAGGTTATTAATCGGAATTTTTCTTGTATTCTTTATTTTACCTATTCTCGGATTGATTGTAACTCCAATTATAATGAGTTCAGTCTATGAAATAGAAATAGAAATCTCTAAAACTGATGCAGAACATGTTATTAAAGCTATTGAAAACGATATGAAATTTAAGGCTTCAAATAATCAAGTATGGCATAAATGTGATTACAACTTTAATACTTCAGAATGCGGTAACAATGACTTTATTAATTCAGTTAACATTGAAGCAGTAGGTCCATCAAAAGTCGACTTGATATTCTCTGAAAATAATGAAATTATCGGGGGCAACATTTGCATAAACGACTATTTATTAGAAGTCAATTCTACTGGTGAAATCACTGATGAAGTAACCAGATGTAGCTAATAGAAAAAAAAATTTTTAAGTTTTAGACCCGAACTTTTTAAACCTATTTTATTTGGTATTAAGAAGTATGAATATAGGAAAAGATTTCCTCTACAAGAGAGAAGAGCGTTTTTATATTTAAGTAGCCCTGTTAAAAAAGTTGTTGGCATAGTAGATTTTGTTATTCCGTTGGTCTTAGATGAACTTTATTTAGGCTACATCAATAATAAAAGTGTAAGCGATAGAATAAAAAGATGTGTTAGTGATAAAGATACGGTTGCAATCCCTATTAAGGAAGTAAATATTTTTAAAAACCCGGTTGATTTTGAATAGTTAAAGGAAATAGATCATAACTTTAAAGCCCCACGTAGTTATTTGAATTTAGAAAACTCTCCTAAAGTTTATAATTTCTTAAAAGAAAGGGAAACTATAAATATATTTATAAAGCATGAACATAATGAAATATATGAGGATAACTTATGTGTTTACTGTGCTGATGTGGAGGATACAGAACAATATAAAAGTCATGAGAAAATTATGAAAAGAGTTGTAGATTCAATTTATATGGATATATAAATAGTAAAAAGTAATAAACAAAAAAATTAAATATATTAAGGAGATTCATTATGTACTTAATTGATGATTATATCGAACAAGCGATAAATGAAGGAAATACCAGTCATGGTGGTAGCCAAGCCTATCATTTTGATGATGCTGTGTTAGTCAAATATACAATGCCTATCGAATATGGTAAGGCGCGTGAAAATGAGGAATTAGTTGCAGAAAAAGTCAATATCAAAAATTCTAGAGGAGTAAGAACACCTGCGCACCCAGGATGTTGCAGGCAAGATGGAGGCTGTGGAAAAAAATAGCTTAAGTTGAAGAAAAGTAATTAAATAATTCTATTTTTCGAAAAAATAATTTAACATTTAAATTTAGTAATAATTGCAAACTATCTCAACGCAAAGCATATAAGTGGAAAAGAAAGGAAGCGAAAAAAAATGGTAAATCATTTAGAAAAAATTTTAACAAATATTGACCTATTATTGAAAAGTAAAGAACATAAATATAATAAATCATCTATTGAAAGAATTAAAAAAATAGTGACTAATTTAAAAAGTATATTGGAAGAATCCGATGATATAATGCTAATTGATCTTAATAAAGTCAAGTATTTATCTAATGCGGTTTATGATTTAAATTATAATAATTAATTTTCTGAAATAACAGACTGTATTAGTAATGAATTATATGCTTTTGAATTTATTTTACAAGAGGAGTTAAAGAGGAGGAAAAATAATGGGGAAAGATAAATACGGATATAAACATAAAGACGGACATTATTCAAAAATGACCGGAAACGATAAAAAAAATCCTACTCTATATACGATAAAAATCCATCAGAAAAAGATCATGAATCAATTCACGTTAATTATGATACAGAAACAGGGAAAGGAAGTATTGTTGAGAAGGACAAAAGTGGAAAAACAACTACTGACACTGGATGTTATTTAACATCAGCTTGTATGAGGTATCACCAAGGATCATTTAATGACAATTGTGTTGAACTTACTACTTTGAGATGGTTTAGAGATAATTTTGTTTCAAAAGAGGATTTAGAACACTACTATCGAATAGCGCCAATCATAGTTGCCTCTATTGATAGAAATCCTAATAATAACCATATATA
>SKIH01000012.1 GCA_007116525.1 Bacilli bacterium | reverse complement strand
TAATATGTTGTCTAAGTCTTTTTCTATACTTGTTTTTCTTTCTTGGTTAATAGTTAGTTCTATATATCCTAATTCTCCTAATATTCCTAATATAAATATAGCAGTAAAAAAACCTACTGTTATTAATAATATTATATCAATTTTGTTTGTCATTTTCTTTTAATTCTCCTTTCTTGTATAGTTCATATTTATTTTTTCTATGTATTCTTCTGTATTTTGTTGCTTTTTTTGTGTCGTAATATATTTTACTTCCACCTCTTAGTTTTCGTTGCTCTAAATTCTTCTTGTGTTTTTCTGGACAACCTATAAATATTATTAGTCTTCTGCTAACACCAAACATTTTTGCTAATTTTCTTTGGCTTATTTTACCATATAATTGTTTTATTTGTTCTCTTTGCTCTTGTGTTAATTTTACTCTTTTATCTTTATCTCTTGGTATTATGAGTTTGTCGTATTCAAATTTGTAAGGCATTTTTATCTCTCTTCAAAAAATACTCTATATATTAACCCTATAGATGCTATTACAAATACTGTCGCAATCATAAAAAGCACCCCTATTATCAATATCTGTATTCCATATGTTACTATATAATCAAATAATGTGCATTCTGCTATTTCACTTACTACACAATACGGTTCGTTAAATATTTTCATTTTTAGTTCCTCACAAATCCTTTTTCTTCAAATTCTATTAGGTATGGGTTGAAGTATTTTGCTTGTTTAATACTTTTATAATATAAGTCCACTGTTTTGCCTGTTTTTTGATGTTTAGCTGTTATGTGTAATAGTTGTTTTGGTTTTTTTATGTGTAAACTTTCAAAAAACTCGTTTCTAACACTTATATTTTGTCTGCCAAAATCATCTACAAGTTTTTCTATTACTTCTTGGTAGTGGTCTTCTTTTGCGTTGTAGTCATCTGGCAGTTCTACTTCGTATGTATTTTTTAGTTCTAATATATATTTAGTCATTGTTTTTTACCCCCATATCTGCGTCATTTCTATTAGTAATTCGTCTGTTTCTTTATCATATACTATTATGATGTCTTTTACTTGTGTGCCTTCATCTTTTTCTATGTCTATTATTAATTCGTGTATCATTTGTTTTAGTTCTGTTTTGAATTTGTCTTTGCTCATTTTTTATTTTTCCTCTTATTAATTATGTGTTTTATTTGTATGATTATCATATATATTGCACTTGTAACCATTATCACATCTCCTATGCTTATATAAGCTATTTTAATATATATTATGTCTGTCAAGTAACATCTAACCACTTCTTCACAAGTAGTGTATGATGTATGCAATACGCTGTTAAATTCCTTATCTGTTATTACTGGCATTGTTCCATTATTAAGTGTTATAGCCATAACATTTAGTATTGCACCTAAAAATACTCCAAACATTGACATAACCATTTTGTTTAAGTATTCTTGTTTTTTTAGTATAGTGATAATTTTCTTATTATCTTCAACACCCATTTTTCATTTTCTCCTTTAACTCTGGGTAATCATCATCTATAAATGAATATCCATCTGCTCTTAAACAACCAAATTCTGCTATTCCTATTTTGTCATAAAACTTTTTTACTGCTTCTTCGTCATTTTCTGCCATTATTATTATTGATTTTTCTTCGTCTTCTTCTTTGAAGTAAAAACAAAAATCATATTTTATTTGTTTATCTATTTCATACATTTTTTATACCTCATTTTAATAATCTATTAGTCCTATTGTTCCAAACCATATTAGTGTTATTGTAGCCATTATTATTATTATAAAACCCCCAACATCTTGCATTCTTTTAACATAAAATATTGATGCTAAAACAATTGATGTTGCTATCATTATAAACATATATTTGTTAATGGTTTTTACTATTTTTGAATTTGTTTCCCACATTATCATTTTTCTTTTAACACAATTCTTATTTCGTTGTTATTTACTTCTATTGTTTTTATATGAGTTATTTTTTCTTCGTCTGCTAATATTTGTTTTAAATTATTGTTTTTTATTTGCAGTCTAATCAATTTAGGGTTTTCTTCGTGTTCATCATTTATTTCTATTAGTATGTTTTTTACTTCTTTTTCTTTGATTTCTTTTATTCCTATTAATTTATTCATTCCTAATATTTGTTGTAATTTTTCTTTTAGATTAGTTAATCTTAAATTTGTTGTTGACTCTATTTCAAATAATTTTTTAACCATTTTTTCCTCCTATTTATTTGTTTAATTTTTTTATTTCTTTTACTGCTAATACTATAATAAATATACTAAAATAACCGATTAATGATATTGTAATTATATGTGTTTTTATATCTAAAAACATTTCTTTTATTATATCTTTTTCATTGTTCATCTTTCATTATTTCTCTTATTCTTTTATATTCACTTTTTATTGTTTCAAAAAAACCGTTATCGTTGTGCACCCATATTATAAAAGTCATACCTATAAATATTGGTAAAAATATGGTAAATAATAATATTAATCTTGTTTTTTCTTTCATTTTACTTCATTTATTATATATTTTATTACTTTGTTTATAACTGCTTTTTGTGTTTTTGCTTCAAAATGCCACCCATCATATTCTATTAAATATCCATCATCATTTTTTGTAAATGTGTCTATTTTTTTAGGTAATAAAAGTATTAATTTACTCATTTTATTCTACCTCTGCTATTGCTGTAAAGTTACTTCTTTTACTTCTAAATTTATCTATTGCTTTTCTTTTAGCTTCAGATTTATTTTTTGCTTTAACTATTATATACTCACAATATTTAGCTTCTACATCTACTTCGTATTTTTTTAATTTGCTCATTCTTCCACTTCTTCTATGTTTGCTATCCACCATTCTTCATTGTAATTAAAGTCTTTGTCTTGTTCTATCATTTGGTTTACTTGTGCTTGTGCTTCTTCTTCGTTTTTTGCTTCTACTTGAAAGTATTTACTTCCAAAATCTACTATTACTTCGTATTTTTGTTTATTCATTTTATTCTTCTACCTCGTATTTCTTTCTTGTTTTATTTGTTCAATGTTATATCCTACACTATATAAGTCTCTACATTCTTGACAAGTAGAAAATTCGTGTGTGTTTGCTTTAAAAAATATTCTATACATAAACCCCATTATACCACCATAAATGTTTCTTTTATTAAGGTGTCTATGACAAACACAACATTGTTTAAGTTGTTTTATTTGTTTTTTATTCATTTTTTATTCACAACTCCATATAGTCATCTGGGTCTCTTTCTTCATACCACATATTTATTACTATACCACTTCCTTTTAGTTCTTCTCTTAATTCTTCTGGTATTTGTTTGTTTATGTAAGCCATTGAATAACTACATTTAACATACCCATATATTAGGTCTTGTTCTATTGTAAAATCTTCGTGGTCGTGTCTGCTTTCAATGTATTCTACTAATTTACTCCATTGTTCATCTGTTGTTTTATCTTCATAATTTCTACTTATTTCAAGTCTTATTTCTGTTCCCATTTTATTCATCTCCTAAATCTAATTCTTTCCATATTTCTTCAATAGCATCATCTGTATTAAAACTATGACTACCTATATGTTTAGTTAAAACATCTCTAACCTCTTGTTTAGTTATAGTTTCTTCCATTTATTTCAACCTTTTATTATCTTTTATCCATTTTCTTATCATTGATATTAATGATATTAATGCAAAATATATCGAAAATAATATTAGGAATACAAATATAAAAATAAATCCATATTCAAATATTTTTATTATTGTATCATTATTATATAAAAATATTCCAATAAGTATTATTGTTATTGCTATAAAATGATTTTTTATATCATATAATTCTTCAAATATATCATTCATTCTTCCACCTCTTATTTTCTCTTGTTTCATCTATATAATTTTCTGCTAATATTTTTAATCCTATCAATCCTAATATAAATATCATAACAACAATTATTGATAACCATATTTTACCTACTATCGATTGCTCTACTTCTGATGATACTCCTATAACACCATTTACACCTTCATATATTGCTACTCCTATTGTTAATGATGTCATCAATGCTAAAACTATCATACTTATTAATAATTTAGTGTTGTGTTGCATTTTTATCTTACCTCTTTTATGTTTATTTTACTTCCATCTTTAAAATGAAAATCAAATCCACCATTATCTCCATCACTAACAAATTTTAAATCTTCTTGTTTTTCTAATATTTGTGCTATAAATATGTTTGTTTGTTGTGCAATATTCATCTTTATCTTACCTCGTATT
>SKIH01000056.1 GCA_007116525.1 Bacilli bacterium | reverse complement strand
CAATTAGGTCTCTTAGTTCTTCTTCTTTTATATTAGGTAAAAAGTCTATGCAAACTATAGTTTTATTACCATCTTTCAAACTTTTATCTAATTTATCACTTATGTTTAAGATTGGTTCTCCACTTAACCCATAATGTGTAAAAAGCATGCTTCCTGATTCACTATGATTTTTGAATTTTACATTAACATCTACACTTTGGCCTGATAGCGAGGGAAATGACTTTGAATATACACTAGTCTCTCCTGCATATAAACTAGTGACATTGTGTCCTAATTTTTTTGATATTTTATAACCAAACCCAGTAGAACCAGTACTAGGATATGACTTGCCCCCAGTAGTAATTACTAATTTTTCAGAATAAAAAGTGCCTTTATTAGTTTTGATTATATATTTTCCATCATACGACACATCGACAACTTCACTATCTAAAACAAGATCAACATTGTTATTATTTTTGATTTCATTTTCAAAATAATCGATTAACTCCACAGCATTATTAGATTTCAAAAAAACTTTATCCCCTTCACATTTCAAGTTTATTTTGTTTTTTTGAAAGTAGTTAATCAGTTGCTTGTTATCAAATAATCTTAAAGATTCTTTGAAAAAATCGGAATTATTTATATTTTTCAAAAAATCTTTTTTTTCTTTTTTATTCGTTAAGTTGCAGCGTCCTCCACCAGTTAATAAAAGTTTTTTACCTAATCTACTGTTTTTTTCTATTAATAAAGTTTTAATTTCAGAATTGGCAGCAACCATCATACCAGACGGGCCTCCACCAATAATTATTACATCATACATAACTATCACCTCTAAAATAGTATCATTTTATTTAATAAGTTTCAATTTTTCCCATTTACAAAAAAATATTTTGTGTGTTATACTTAATAATAGTAAACTAGGGGGTTATTATGGTCAAGCTTGCAAAAGAATATAATTTAGATATAATACTTGCTTTTTCATTCATAGTTTTTTTGATTATTTTTTTGCTTTTTGTTACGCTCCATGCCCTTGGAATCATAGGTAGTCCTAGATTTATTCAAATGCCGGGTAGTGATGATTTGCGGAAACAAAAAACTGAACTTTCGCCAAGCATTATATGTGAAAAGTCATCTGACACCGGAGGACTTAAACAATCCATTAAATATACTGCTTATTTAGATGGTAATCAATTAAAATATATAGATAGATACGAACATATCGAAGTCACAGATATCGAAGAAGCAATTTTTGAGTTTGAAGAGAGTTTTGAAGCAATTGATAACAAAGTTAGAAATCATAATTATTTTGAAGGAGTAACTTCAAACTTGCTAAGAGGCGACTTATCATTAACATATGATAAGACAATAGATTATTACGAACTTGATATAGAAGGTTTTACAAAAAGAATAGGTCAACCAGACGGCGAAGTAATTTCTTTTTCTATAGAAAACAACATAAAACTTAACTCTACTGAAAGACAGGTTAAAAACCACTTCAATAGTAATGAATATTTTTGTAATTAAAAACGGTAATTAAAAGGAATTACCGTTTTTTATATCCAATTTTTTATAATATTCGTCTTTTAACTCGATAAACTTATCGTTTTTTATTGCTTCTCTTATTTCCTCCATCAATTTAAGTAAAAAAGCAAGGTTGTGAAGTGTGATTAACCTCATTCCCAACCCTTCATTAGCTTTAATCAAGTGTCTTAAATAACCTTTTGTGTAATTTTTACAACAATGACAATGACAGTTTGGATCTAAAGGTGTAAAGTCGCTTTCAAACTGTTTATTTCTAACGACAATTCTCCCTTCACTAGTCATGGCCGTTCCATGCCTAGCAATTCTAGTTGGTAAAACGCAGTCAAACATATCTATACCTCTTGATACTGCCTCAAATATTGCATCAACCGTCCCTACACCCATCAAATAACGTGGTTTGTCTTCGGGCAGGTGCTTTATTCCGTAATCAACCATTCTAAACATTGTTTCCTTATCTTCACCAACGCTAGTCCCGCCTATTGCATAACCAGGGAATCCAATATCTACTAATTTTTTCGCGCTATACTCTCTTAGTTCTTTAAAGTCTCCCCCTTGGACAATTCCAAAAAGTGCTTGATCAGCTTCTCTTTTGTGAGCATCTTTACCTCTCTTAGCCCATCTCAAAGTCCTCTCAACACTATCTTTCATATAGTCATAACTTACCGGAAAAGGGGCACATTCATCAAAACTCATAATTATATCTGCTCCTAGATCATTTTGAATTTCAATAGATTTTTCAGGTGATAAAAATAACTTATCTCCGTTTAAGTGGTTTTTAAAATATACTCCCTCTTCTTCAATATTTCTCATTTTCGCAAGCGAAAAGACTTGAAACCCACCGCTATCTGTTAAAATCGGACCATCATAGTTCATAAATTCGTGAAGTCCACCAGCTTTTTTTATAATGTCCTCTCCTGGCCTTAACCAACAATGATATGTATTGCTTAAAATAAACTGGCTATTTATTTCTTTTAATTCCTCTGATGATAAAAATTTGACAGATGCTTGTGTTCCAACAGGCATAAACATAGGTAGTTCGACTTCCCCATGTTTTGTTTTCATAATAGATAATCTAGCATCACATTCGCTAGATTTTTTTAATAATTTAAATTCAATCGCTTTATTTTCCATAAATTGATTATACCATTTTAAACCAAACAAAAAAAGGTTATCTTTAACCTTTTTTATTTGTAAAGTATATCATAGTACCAAACAAAATAATTCCGCTTGATATTACTAAAGAAGTTTTAAATATACTGTCATCTTCCTCGGTTTCTACTCTACCACTTTCGTTTCGAACACTAAAATTGTCAATCTCCTCTGCAGAGTCACCTAAAATATAATACCCGTTTTCCTCGACTTCATAGACTATCTTATTATCTATAATTTCGAAAGGAACAACCGAAACATCTATATCTTTTTTGTTTAGCGAGTTAACGTGAAGAACCACTGGGAATTCATATGGATTATCCATACTTACCTTCTTGCTTTCTTCTATAGAATCAAAAGAAATTTCTTCTTCAAGCCAATTTTGATCAATGATCATCTGTCCTGTTGAAAAATGATGAGCTTTTTCAAAATTTAAATCTGTGTCTTTAAATATGTTCTTTAAAACTTCAAACTCGTTGTTTAGTGCTTTTTCATCTATTATTTTATGGTTTATAAGATATGACGCTGTAGATATGCTTTCTAAATTTTTTGGTAATATCTTGTCCTTAGCATCAGAAAGCCTCACTTTGATATCGAAAAAATCTCCTGTTATTAAAACTTCGTCATCGTTTTGTACTATAGGTTCGCTATCCCCTGAAAACGGTGAGTCAAAATCATATATATCTCTCACTCTGTATAGTGGGACTTCAAAATTTTCTTCAAAAAGAATCGATTCTGATGGTTTTTCATCTAAATAATCACCTTCTGGTGATTCTATAAAATACTTATATTCCTGATTATAGTCACCTCGAGGATATAGAATAACAGTGACGTTATAATCTTCCATGTCATAATACATAAAATATAAATTACCCTCCTCATCAAAATGAGGGCATGCGTTAATTGTAAAAGGAAAAAGAAGCATTATTATTAATGCTATTTTAGCTAATTTTTTCATAATTTTCCTCCTTATTGTAATTAAAAGTGATAAAAAACATTATAGTTGCAGGTATTGCAATTAATAAACCTACACTTCCCGCTATGGCTCTGACAAATTCAGTAGCAACAAAGTCTAAGTTTACAATGTGATAAAACGATGTACTGAATCCAACAAATACTAATAATGTTGCTAACGATCCTCCCACGTAAGCTAAAACAAGTGTGTTTACCATTGTCCCCATTATGTCTTTTCCAATATTAAAACCTGATTTTACAAGCTCGTTCATTTTTATGTTTGGATTTTGATTTTTTATTTCGGATAGTGATGATGCGATTGAAATCGATACATCCATAGACGCTCCTAGCGCCCCTATTATAATCCCTGCAAATAGAAGCCCTCTAAAGTCCAATTCAACTCCAGAAGGTAAATACATCAACATTGTTGCATCGCTACTGCTAAAGCCTGATAACCTAGCAAATAAGCCGAATATATAAGCGATTATTCCTCCGCTTACTAAACCTGTCGTTGTTCCTAGTGTTGCAATTAAAGTTTTTTTATTAAAACCAGATATTATTAAAAAGGTTACCAATGTTGCTAATGCACATGTTATTACAGAAACAATAATTGGATTAGCACCTTTCAATAATGAAGGTATCATAAAAGTGGT
>SKIH01000049.1 GCA_007116525.1 Bacilli bacterium | reverse complement strand
TAAGTTGAAAAAAAACTGTATATATGGTATTCTAACCGTTAAAGAAAAAGTTAGTGGGTGGTTGTGTGAAAGCCAGAAGTACTGAAAATTTACATGATTTTGCAAATAATGAATTTACAAAAGCTTTTGAAATTATTTCTAATATTGATGAAGCATCAAGAATTTTAAAAGAATCAGGTCTCTTAAATGATTTTTTAACTGGTTATAACCATGAAACTAACATAAATTCTATGTCCTTAGAAACATTATCTAAAATAGCAGAATTAGCCCCTTCTAGTGAAAAATTGAAACGGGAAATAATTGACGAGAGAATCGAGCATTACCGAAATCATGGATATGTAGATGAAGATAGTTCTAAAACATTTAATAAGATGAAAGAACTTATCGATTTAGCCTTCAATATAGAAGAACTATTCTCACATACACTTAGTGAATATTGGGCTAATATAACAAGAAGGTATGACGATTTTGAAAATGGTCAAGATGATTTTGCATTTTTAGTAGGTCCACCTGAAGAAGACGATAAACCATACATTAGAACATCTTTAATTACAGAAAACCAAATAGCAATACAAGCATCAAAATTAGGTATAGTTTATGAAGTAGAAAAAGGCGGAGTTCTTGCTATGTCTGATAAAAAAATAAATTTAGCTAAGACAAAAAATGATACTATATTGTCTTTGTTTAAATTTAATGGTGAAAATTATGTTTCAAGTTCGATTGGTGACTCTAAATTAATGTTACCAAATGAATTGATCCAAAAAAATATAAATAAATGTTTGCGAGTTAATTCTGAGTATTTAGTATACGATGAGGTTAATATATTTAATAATGTAATTTTGGACAAATCAAAATCTAAAGCAAAAGGTATAGTGATAATCTCAAGTCTATACGATTTTCCTTTTGAAGAGTTTGTTAAGGCTAAAAGACTTCAAGAAGACCTTGATCTGGATATAAAATTCGTTAGTCTAAGCACATATAGAAGTAATTTCTCTAAAAAGACTAACTTTGCAATAAATATTAAAAGTAAAACCAGTTATGAAAAAGAAAACTTCAAAAGACAGATTGATAAGTTTAGAGATAGTGATGAACTTTTCGGTGAAGAACCAGAGAAATTACTAAATTTAATCGATGAGTTTGAGGAACTTATTTATGATGAAGAGCTCTGTATAACGGATAAAATAGTTAAATATGAAGATGATAAGGAACTTTTGAAAAATGATGCTAAAACTATAGTAGGTTCTATAATAGATATGCTTGTTGATGTTATACCAGAAGAACTTAGTAAAAATGAGACAACTAATGCTTTATATGAGGCGACGTATAAGATTATGGAAAGTCATTCAAGTGAAATAAATGTTAAAGACGTTCTTGATAATAAAAGAAAAAGTTTAAATAAGAAATTAGAAATAATTTCTAATCAAAAGGAAGTTTAGCTTCCTTTTTTTGATCTCAATTTATGGTATAATTTAAGTGGTGATAATATGATTAAAAAAATTAGATCAATACTTCCTTTTCTAATTATTGCTATAGTGTTGATGTTTTATATGGGAGAAGGACAAGAAGGCGATATGTTTCAAGGAGTAAAGCCGATTGCGGTACATAATAGTTACTTTGTTTACGATTTGGTTGAACAAAAATCACTTCCTTGTGCTGAGGCTATCGAAGTTTTAGGAATTAGTAGAGGTTATGAATACTACTTTAATTGTTTGAAAAGTGAACACATTTATTTAGTGAGAGATAATGTTGTAATAGATGTTAACGAAGCGCTTGATAAAAATTTAATATATTTAGAGGATCTATATAATTATGGAATAGCAGATAGATGGGAAGTGGATTATGAATAGACTTATTTTAATTGATGGGAATAATTTGCTTTTTAGAAGTTACTACGCAACAGCATATAATGGTAATTTTATGAAAAACAGCCAAGATTTTCCTACTAATGCTCTTTTTGGTTTTACTAATATGATTAACAAAATAATATTAGAAGAAAAACCGACCTATATTTTAGTAGCATTTGATAAAGGTAAGACATTTAGAAATGAAATGTATGAAGATTATAAAGCAGGTAGAATCGAGATGCCAGAAGAACTTAGGGTTCAGTTTCCTATAGCCAAGGACCTTTTAAAAGCTATGGGTATAAAGCATTATGAGATTGAAAATTATGAGGCTGATGATATAATTGGCACTTTTGCAAGTTACTGTGATGAGGCAAAGGACTTTGAAGGAACAATTATTAGTAGTGACAAAGACTTGCTCCAGTTAATATCGGATGATGTTGATATTAAACTTTTAAAACAAAAAGATTATGTTAGATATGATATAAATTCCTTTTATAAAGAATATGGAATAAAACCAGATAAAGTTGTTGATTTAAAAGCATTACAAGGTGATGCTTCTGATAACATTCCTGGGGTTAAAGGCATAGGAGAAAAAACTGCCTTGAAACTTTTGAATGATTACGGTTCATTAGATGGTGTTTATGAAAATATTGATGAAATCAAAGGTAAATTAAAAGAAAAATTAGAAAGTGATAAGGAGAATGCATATTTATCTTATAAACTTGCTAAAATAACAAAAGATGTACCTTTAAAAATAGATATGTGTGATGTTTTATATAAAAATAAGGATCATAAACGGTTAACAGAGTTATACGAAGAGTTAGAGTTTTATTCTTTTTTGAAAAAGGAAAATAAAAATAACGGTGAGAAAGTAAAGTACACTGTTGTTGATGATGTTAAGCTAGTTAAAACATCTAAACCTTTATCGTTATATATTGAAACAGATAATTTGAATTACCATAAGGCAAATGTACTTGGCATTGCTTTATATAATGAAGATGTCAGTTACTTTATAAAAAAAGAAAATATAAAAAACATTAATAATTTATTTGGAGATGTAAACAAATATACTTATGATTTGAAAAAATTAGAAGTATGTTTAAAGTATATAGATTCAAGCATAAACAATGTCAAATTTGATTCTATGATTGCTGCGTATTTACTTAATTATAATGTTAAGGATGATGTTGCATACCTTGCTAATCAATTTGGTTATGATGTTTTGTTTGACGAAAATATTTTTTCAAAAAAAGAAGAGTTTGATGAACAAAAAATGATAGAAAATGCACTTAAAAAAGCTAAGTTCATTCATGAGACTAGGGAAGAATTTGAGGACAAACTAAAAAGTGAAGATGAATATAATCTTTTTCTTGATGTAGAACTTCCGCTTGCTAGCACTCTTGCCAATATGGAGTATGAAGGTGTTTACGTTTCTAAAGAAGAACTTTCCAAAATGGGTGAGGAAATAGAAGTTAAGTTAAACTTAGTTAGTGAAGATATATATAATCATGCAGGTGAAGAATTTAATATAGGTAGTCCAAAACAGTTGGCTCATATTTTGTTTGAAAAGTTGGAACTTCCAACACATAAAAAAGGTAAAACTGGGTTTTCAACTTCGGTTGATGTTTTAAATAAGTTGAAAGACAAACATCCTATAATTAGAGATGTACTAAGGCATAGAAACTTAAGTAAACTCAAATCTACATATATAGATGGATTGATAAACACTATATCAGAAGACGGTAAAATTCATACGATGTATAATCAAACTTTAGCAAGGACTGGAAGACTTTCGTCGGTTGAACCTAATTTACAAAATATTCCGATAAGAAGCGATTATGGAAGAAAGATTAGGAAAGCTTTTTTACCTTCTGAAAATTCCGTTTTATTATCTAGTGATTATTCACAAATAGAACTTAGAATACTTGCTCATATAGCAGATGTTACTTCATTAATAGATGCATTCAACGATGATATTGATATACATACGAAAACTGCTAGTGATATTTTTGACGTAGACAAAGAAGTAGTTAATAGTGAACAAAGAAGAATAGCGAAAGCTGTTAACTTTGGTATTATCTATGGTATTAGTAGTTATGGTCTTTCTGAAAACTTAGATATTAGTGATAAGGAAGCAAGTGAATTTATAGATAAGTATTTAAAAACGTATCCTGGTATAAAAGAGTATATGGATAAATGCATTCAAAAAGCATACGATGATGGCCATGTGGTAACTTTATTTAATAGAAAAAGAAAAGTGGAAGAGCTATCTAATACAAATTATATGATTAGAAAGCAAGGAGAGAGAATCGCACTTAATACTCCTATCCAAGGTACAAGTGCTGATATTATTAAAATTGCTATGGTTAATATAAAAAAAGAGTTTGAAAAACACGATATAAAGTCTAAAATGATACTTCAAGTACACGATGAACTTGTTTTTG
>SKIH01000025.1 GCA_007116525.1 Bacilli bacterium | reverse complement strand
CCTTTAATACCTGTTCACCATATAGCAGGACATATTTATGCAAACAATTTGGAAAAACCTATGAAATTCCCTTTGATAGCTCTAGTAGTGAGTGGGGGACATACTGAGCTGATTTATATGAAGGACCATTATGAATTTGAAAAAATAGGTGGCACATTTGATGATGCAGTAGGAGAAGCTTATGATAAAGTTGCAAGAGTGTTGAATATTGGCTATCCAGGGGGACCAAAAGTCGATAAACTTGCTCAAATAGGTAAAGATAGGTATGACTTACCACTTCCTTTAGACGATAAATCTTATAATTTTAGTTTCAGTGGACTTAAAAGTGCTGTTATTAATTTGGTTCATAATGAGAAACAAAGAGGAAATGAAATTATAAAAGAAGATCTTGCTACTTCTTTTCAAAATAGAATAGTCGAGATATTATCGAAAAAAACATTCAAAGCTTTGGAAGAATACAAAGTGGAAAATCTTGTTTTAGCAGGTGGTGTTGCAGCTAATAGTGGACTTAGAAAAAAATTAGAAGAATTATCTAATAAAAAAGATATAAATTTGATTATTCCAAGCTTTAAATATTGTACCGATAATGCAACAATGATAGGTTCTGCAGGATATTTTGCCTATAAAAAAGGTTTGGTTGCGGACCTTTCATTAAACTCAAAACCAGTTGATTCGATTAATTAAAAAGATTAAAATATGTATATGAATTATCATATTTTTTTCTTTTGATACATAAAAATAATTAAAATGATAGTCTTATAATTTAATTATATATATGTTATTATAAGTGTGGTGATAAAATGAATTTAGAAAATTTAAACGAGCAACAAAAAAAAGCTGTTAAAACAACTGAGGGACCACTTTTAGTTTTAGCAGGGGCAGGTAGCGGAAAAACTAAGGTTTTAACTACTAGAATCGCTTATATGATAAAAGAATTAGGGATAGATCCTTATAATATACTAGCGATTACTTTTACTAATAAAGCTGCAAAAGAGATGAAGGAAAGAATTATAAATCTTATAGGCCCGAGTGCTTATGAGATGCAAATATCGACATTTCATTCTTTTGGATTGAGTATTATAAAAGAAAATTATGATAAATTAGATTATAAAAAAAATTTCACAATCTTTGATAGTGATGATTCACTAACAGTAGTAAAAAGAATTTTAAAAGAAATGAATTTGGACCCAAAGCAATATAATCCAAGAGGGATTAGAAGTAAAATAAGTAGTGCAAAAAATGAACTTGTTATGCCAGAAGAGTATGAAAAGTTTGTTACAAATGAGTATGAAGAAGTTGTTTATAAAGTTTATAAGCAATATCAGAAAAAATTAAAAACTAACAATTCATTAGATTTTGATGATTTGTTAATAATGCCAATTGAGCTTTTTAATAAAAATAAAGAAATTTTAAAAAGGTATCAGGAAAGATTTAATTACGTACTTATAGATGAATATCAAGATACTAATGAGGCACAATATATACTAACAAAAATGATAAGTGCAAGGTATAAGAACATTTGTGTCGTCGGAGATGAAAACCAATCTATTTATTCTTTTAGAGGGTCTAATTATAGGAATATTTTAAATTTTGAAAAAGATTATAATGATGCAAAAGTTATTATGTTAGAAGAAAACTATAGATCGACTAAAAACATTTTAGATGCTGCAAACGCTGTCATAAAAAATAATAAGCAGAGAAAAGACAAGAACTTATGGACTGAACAAGGCGAAGGGGTTAAAATAAAATATAAGAGATTAATCGATGAAAAGGATGAAGCTTTCTTTGTTAAATCAAAAATCAAAAAATTGATTGATGAAGGCATATCTGAAAAAGATATCGCAATATTGTATCGAACTAATGCTCAGTCAAGAAATATTGAGGAAGTAATGCTGGCTGAAAATATTCCTTATAAAGTAGTTGGAGGTTTTTATTTTTATCAAAGGCGTGAAATAAAAGATTTGATAGCATATTTGAAGTTGATTCATAATAGCAACGATGACATTAGCTTGCAAAGAATTATAAATGTTCCTAAAAGAAAAATAGGGGTTAAAACTGTACAAAAAATTCAAAGCAAGGCAAACGAAGAAGGAACTAGTCTATTCGAAGCTATAGATTCGTCTAAAGAATTAGAGTTTAAAAAAATAATAGAAGGAATCATTTTAAAAAAGGACTCATTGTCGATAACGGAATTAGTCGAAGAAATTTTAACTAAGTCAGGCATGCGTGATGAGATTAAACTTGAAAAAACATTAGATTCTGAGATTAGGTTGGAAAACTTAGAGGAATTCAAATCAATAACTAAGTCTTTTGAAGAAAGATATGGTACAATTGTATTATCAGAGTTTTTAGAAGAAATAAGCTTGGTTGCGGATGTCGAAGAGTATAAAAACAAAACGGATGTTGTAACACTAATGACTGTACATTCCGCAAAAGGCTTAGAGTTTGATTATGTATTTGTAGTTGGTATGGAGGAAACAATTTTTCCACATAAAAACTCACTGATGGATAATGAACAACTTGAAGAAGAAAGAAGATTATGTTATGTTGCTATAACAAGAGCAAAAAAAGAGTTATACATGTTAAATGCTAAAAGAAGAACTATATTTGGTCTAGACACTTATAGCCCGAGAAGTAGATTTATTGATGAGATTGATGATACATATATAGAAGACTTAAGTGGTGATGAAGATGTTAATATGTCTAGTGCAAGAAATATTGATTCTAGCATCGAATATAATATAGGCGATCATATTTCACACATTACTTTTGGCGAAGGTGTTATAGTAGGTATTAATAAAAGTATTTTAAGTATTGCTTTTCCGAATCCTTATGGTGTAAAAAGTATAATGAAAGGTCATAAAAGCATTAGAAAGGAGTAATTATGAGTAGATTTGTAAGTTGGCTTGATGAAACATTAGAACCGGTAAAAAATTACATTGTAGATAATCATAATAATCCTGTTTTTTGGATAATTGTCTTTTTTGCAGCGGTTATCATCTCAAAACTAGTTTATTCGGAGTTAAATAAAAATTAAAAGCACCTAGTGCTTTTTTAATTGTTATAAAAAACCAAATGTGTTATATTTATTATAGGGGGAAAGCAAATGAAAAAAGGTTTTACTTTAGTTGAATTACTAGGTGTTATTGTTGTTTTAGGGATTATTTCTTTAATTGCAGTTCCGCCAATTATAAATCAAATAAGAAATGTTAGAAGTAATATTAGTGATGACACTTTAAAATTAATATATAGTTCAGTGAATAAATATATGGAAGATAATAGGAATACATATCCTATTATTGAAGATAGAGAGTATTGTATTACTTTAGAAACTCTTTTTAATTCTGGGAAGTTACCAAACCCACTTTTAGACCCATATACTAATCGTGAAATTCCAGAAACGAAAGAGGTCTATGTAAAAATTTTAGCGACAAATGATATAGAATATGAACTAGTTGATCAAGGAGAATGTGGATATATAGATCCATCAGGTGCATCAAGGCCTATCTTGGCTAGCAATATGCTTCCTGTTATATATGATGAAGGCAGTAGCGCTTGGGTTAAGGCAAATACTAACTCGCCTTGGTATGATTATAATGAAAGAGAATGGGCAAATGTAGTTTTGACTACTCCTACTAGTAGAGGTTATTATCAAAATATCTCAGCCGGTGAAGAAGTTGAAGACGAGGACATTTTAGCATTCTTGGTGTGGGTTCCAAGATATAGGTATAGATTAATTAATTCAAACTATAATGACTTATCAGAACAAAGTCATTCTTTCGATATTATTTTTGAAGGACCATCAACAAGCAAGTCTGCAGGATCTAATAACAATGATTGGTTAACGCATCCAGCGTTTACATTTGGGACTGAAGAATTAAGTGGTTTTTGGATAGGTAAATATACAACAGGCTTTATGGACGCAACATCAGCTAGTGAAGCGATAGCGCCGTCTCCAGAAGTCAATTCGGCAATTATAAAGCCAAACACTCATATGTGGCGAGGAATACAGCTTGCAAATGCATTTGTTGTGGCAAGAGAGTTTACTGACACTGGAAATATGTATGGTTTTTCTAGCGAAGAAGTAGAATCAAGATTAATAAAAAACACTGAATGGGGAGCGGTCGCATATTTATCTAGATCCCGATATGGCACAAATGAAAAAGTTTGGCCAAACATTAATAGTGCATTTTTAACAGGTTGTGCAGGTGACAGTGGCGATGCTAGTGCATCAACTGTTTGTAATGAGTACCATACTGAAAATGGTCAAAATGCAAGTACAACGGGTAACATTTACGGAGTTTATGATATG
>SKIH01000022.1 GCA_007116525.1 Bacilli bacterium | reverse complement strand
GATCACTACATGATAGTAGTAATTAGAAATATAATAGATAAACTAGAAGACAAAAGATTTTTATTTGATGTTAAATGTTCTAAAGCATTAGAAGATGAAATAAAAAAGCTAGGGGGAACCCCTATAATGTATCGAACTGGAAATTCATATTTGCGAGCTAAAACTCATTATGATGATATTAAGTTTAGTGGTGAATACTCTGGCCATATATTTTTCAACGATAAATTTTATGGTTTTGATGATGGAATATATTGCGGCCTTAGAATGCTTGAAATTATGAGTGAGACAAATTTAAGTGCGTCAAAACTTCAAGAAGGTATTGAGAAATATTATTCGACTGAAGAAATTAAATTACATGTTGATGATGATACTAAATTTGAATTAATTGATAACATAATTAAA
The DNA here is from genome assembly GCA_007116525.1 of Bacilli bacterium. GTDB lineage: Bacteria > Bacillota_I > Bacilli_A > RF39 > UBA660 > CSBR16-113R1. Next base: position 3,913 of record SKIH01000022.1, on the reverse strand, counting down.
TACTCTAAAGAAAAAGGTTATAACACACTTACAATCGATGGTTGCAAAGTTATGGATGATGATTCTTTTGCACTTATAAGAGCTTCCAATACCGGCCCTAACATTACAATGAGATTTGAAGCAAAAACAAAAGAAAAACTCAATAAATTACAAAAGGAATTTGAAAGAAAAATAAAAGAAGAAACTAGTTAGTTTCTTCTTTTTTATGCTATTATTAATTTCCAATAAATGTTTTTATTTTTTTCTTAACTTTTTGTAATAAAGGTACAACAGAAACAAACGTTTTGTAAACATAAGGATTGTATACCTTATCTATTTCCCCAGTAAATTCTACCAAACCATCTTCACCGCAAAAATTCTCTTTAAAATTATAAAGTCCATCACTTTTGTTGATTGTAAATACTCCACCGAAATCATATACTTCTTTATTTTCGGAAATGGCCCATTTTATCATTTCCCACTGCATTAAATAATTTGGTTTTAAATTTTGTTTCAAATTAGAGCTACCACTATATATATTAAAAATTTTATTACCGTAGTTAATAACAATACCTCCAGAAATATAATCATTCTCATGTTTCGCAAGATAAATTCTCATGTTTTTACCGAAAGCTTTTTTCATGTTAATGAAATATTCATATGATCTTTTTCCTATTTCTTTTCTATTAGCCATCGTGTTGTATAGATTATAAAATTCTTTCAAATCTTCTTCTTCATTTGAATAAAATACTTCAACCCCTTTTTTCTTGGCTAATCTGATGTTATACCTTGTTTTCCTTTTTAGATTATCAAATAGTTGGTCTTCTTCTGCGTTAGATACAGGAAGAACCATATTATATCTTGGTTGTATTAACTCATTTTTTTGAAAACCTTTATTTCTTATTTTGTAACCTTCTTTTTTTAACTTTGCTTCCAACTCTTGATTATATTCTACTTCAGGATCAAATCTTACTAAAAAACCGTTGTATTCTTTCCTAACTTTTTCGATTTCTTTCATCAATTCATTCAATACTCTTGTATCCTCAATATTGCAAACTGGACCCTTTGGAATATACACAAAATGATAATTTAAAATGAATTTTTTTAACAATAGAGAAGCTGCCGCTATAATTTTGCCTTCTTCTTTAATGTACACATATTTCGATATCCAACCTTCTTTTACAATACCCCAGTTCAAGTCTTGAGTTAAGTTTGTATATTTTGAGTTTCTTACAAATTCCTTATATTCTTCTACCTCTTTTTTATTATTTAAGTTTAATATAGCCATGTTTTTGTATCTCCTTAATATATTTTTTGATTTTAAGTTTTTGCTTTTTAATAATATTTTTTATATGTTTTATATTTTTTTAAGTTATAAAAATGCAATTTTAGAAATCTTTTAATGTTTAAGTCCTTTTCATAAAACAATGTTGAGCTATAGTTTTTATTTTTAATTAGTCTTTTAATTTTCTTTTTCATTTGCTTATCTTTTTTATATTTATATATCAAGTTTTTGGGAACATCAAACCATATATGTTCATTTTGGGAAATAGTGAATTCTTGTTCCTTGTCATATATATGATCTTCAATTAAATACTTAGCTAAATTATAACCGCTACCCGTCGTAAAATAACTGCTTCTTCCTTGTCTAATATTCACTTCGAAAACTTTATACTTATTGTCTCTTCGGTCATACTTTAAATCTATGTTGGCAAATCCAGTGTAACCAATTTTTTCTAGAAATTGTTTAAACTCCAAACACAACTCCTCGTTTACTTCGCTTATTATTGCAGAGTAATTTCCAATTAAAGATGGTGTTGGTTCTTCTAAGACTATTTTCCCCAAACTCATTAATTTCACTTTCTTTTCTTTGTTTACGTAGCAATTGAGTACTGCCATATCATCAGAATCACCCGGAATATAATCCTGAATAATAAGTGATTCCATATATGTGCTCTTATAAATTTGTTTGATTGTTTTTTCAAGTTCTACTTGATTTTCAATTACATACGCCTTTTTTTTGCCGTTAAAGTTGGCAAGGAAGTATTTTGCAGAATCAGAAGGTTTAAGTATAACAGGATATTTAAAATTAAAATCTAGTTTTAATTCATCACCTTTTGTCACAACAAAAGTTTTCGGATGGTCGATGTTATGTTCTTCACAAAGTTTATAAAATTCTTCTTTGTTGAGTAATTTATCCATCAATTCTTTTTCAACAAACGGTAAAATATATTCTTTTTCTAAAATTTCTTTATTATTTACAACTAATTCTACATAATTTTCATTGCTACAGATTAGTATCAATTTGTTATCGTTTTTGTTAATGTTTTTGCTAAACTCAACTAAAGTATGTGCAAAATTTGATTCATTTAAATCACTAAAAATTTTTCTTATTAAAATTCCGCTATTGTCTGTAGGTAATAAATTACCTTTACCTACAACATAACTTTTTATTCCGTATTCCTCATGTACAGCCCTAGCCATATTATATGCATTCGAATCCGTTCCTAAAATCACAGGTAAAAATTTTTTTGTTTCCAATTAAAAAACTCCTTTTTTAATATAATATTTAATTAAATTTTTTAAGATTCATATGTGTTATATTTGTTTATTAATTATGTAATTTTGCTTTATGGTACATGATATGAATATATCATAAAAAATCTTGTTTTACAACGAAATAAAAGAAGAAACTAGTTAGTTTCTTCTTCTTTTTTTACTTCAACAACTTCTTTTCCTTTGTAACTTCCACAACTTGGGCATACTCTATGTGGTTTTCTCACTTCACCACAAGTTGGACAATTAGTAGTTTGTTTTTCATCTATTTTATAATGAGTACGACGCATTCTTTTTCTCGTCTTACTAACTTTTCTTTTTGGTACTGCCATTTTTCACACCTCTTTCTTAAAAAATATCTTTCAATTTTGAAAATTCATTTTCATTATTATCTTCTTCCGTAATAAGTTTCCAACCTTCTCCTTCAGTTTTTTCTAAAGGTTTTTCGGAAACTACTTTCATTGGAATTTCTACTAATACATTTTCCCATACAATCGGAAAAATATCAATAGAATTTTCCATATTTATGATGTTTTCAGTAAGTTCTTGCACATTTCCATCAATTTTAACATCGATTTTTTGTGAAACAGGCTCCAAGGTTAAATCACATGTCAAAGTCATTTCTCCATCTAAAGATAAATCAATATAATGGTCAGAACCATTCTTTTTAATGTAACCACTTATTTTTAAATCATCAAGTTTCAATATACCTGCTTTTTCACATTCCTCTTCAGTAAATGAGTAGCTTAAATCTACATCATTATATTCATTATTTAAGTCTATTTTGATACTATCACCACCAGCATTAACATTATACATAAGTTTAATTACAAAATCAACATTAAAATGTGCTATTATATAAGTGAGGTGATTTTATGAAAGCAGTTGGAATAATATGTGAATACAACCCATTTCATAAGGGACATTTGCATCATTTGAATGTAACTAAATCGATGTTTAAAGATGATGCTATAGTAGTTATATTAAGTGGTAATTTTTGTCAAAGAGGTGAACCTAGCATTATCGACAAATGGACAAAAACAAAAATCGCACTAGAATATGGTGCTGATATTGTAGTAGAACTTCCTTTTTCTTACGCTACTCAAAGTGCCGATATATTTGCAGAAGGTGCAGTTAAGCTATTAGATGCTCTTAAAGTGAGCAATTTAGTATTTGGGAGTGAGTCGAATGACTTGAACAAATTAATTCAAATGGCTGACATTCAAAATAATAATAAAGACTATAATAAAATTGTTAAAAAGCACATGGATAATGGCTTAAACTACCCTAGTGCTCTTAGTAAAGCATTAGAAGAAATATTAAACAAGGAAATAAAAACACCAAATGATATACTAGGTATTAGTTATATTAGAGAAAT
>SKIH01000070.1 GCA_007116525.1 Bacilli bacterium | reverse complement strand
TCTTACTACCTATTTTAGGTACTATTACTTTCGATTCAAATATTTCATTAAGAATTTTATCATCAACCTTATTTGAAACAACAATTTCTTTTGGCATTAATATATCTTTATTATAAAACTCCGCTACATATTTAGTTAGTGTTTCCTCTTCAGATTCGATCAACTCAGTTATTTTAGAATGCCTTTCAACAATTTTACCATTTCTAATAAAAAACACTTGAATAGATATATAATCATCTTTTGTAAAAGAAGCGAAAATATCTCTATCGATGCTATCTGCAGTTTCTACTTTCTGTTTTAGTAATGTAAGTTCTATATAATCAAGCATATTTTTAAGTTCTAATGCCTTCTCATAATTTAAGTTATCACTATGAACTTTAATCTCATCTTTGATTTTTTTAGTGATCAATTTATGATCACCTTTTAAAAACGTTAATATCTCTTCATTAATATCATTTATAACATCAATATCTATGTCATTAATACAATACCCTAAACATTGATCTATATGATAATAAAGACATGCCTTTTTAGGCAAAACTCGACACTTTCTAATTGGGTACATCCTATTTAGCAAATTCACCGTTTCCCTAGCTGCTGCCACATTAGGATAAGGTCCAAAAAATCTCGAAGTTTTTTTCTTTTTTTTGTTTATATTTCTAACTACATAAAGTCTTGGAAACTTCTCATCAGTAAGTTCTATATACGGATAAGATTTATCATCTCTAAGAAGTATGTTGTATTTTGGTGAATGCTTCTTTATTAAATTTAACTCAAGTATTAACGCCTCTGTTTCACTAGATACAACCATATACTCAATATCGTTTATTTCATCGACTAATTTTTTAGTCTTACCAGTATTAGTTTTATTAAAATATGAGTTAACACGTTTTTTTAAGTTTTTAGCCTTTCCCACATATATAATGATTCCATCTTTATTTTTCATCAAATAACAGCCCGGGTTTTCCGGTAAAATCTTAAGTTTATCTAAAAGCATATTATCACCACCAAACATTGATATTATATCATAATTGTATCAAAAAAAAGTAACTGAAGTTACTTTTAATTTATGTTTACTTTTCTTACTTCACCAAATGAATAAAACGTTGCTCTTATATTAACATTATCGCCATCATATATTATAGTATCAACTAAACCATCATTTAAATGAATTTTACCAGAAACAGGTTCTAATATAGAAACACCATCGTATCCAAAGTATTCTAACATTTCTATTATTCCATCATTTTCAAAAACCACATTATAAACTTGGTAATCTTCTCCTAATGAATGATTCAAATCCTCTTCTACTTCTTCTATATAATTAAGACCGTTTAAAAACTTTAACGGATTTAAAAACTTAAAATCTAAATCAACTTCTCTATAAAGTCCAGCTTCAAATTCAGCTTCATCTATTCTTTCTCTATAAAATTTACCATCTTCATAAACAATTCCAGCTCCAATAAAATCATCATCCAAATCACGGTAGCTTCTAATTATAATTTGTTCATCGTTATAGTTAGAAATGCTAGCAGAAGTTAAGTTATCATTAACAATAACTCTAAAATTAGCATCATAGCTTTCTATTTCACTTATTTGCATGTCGTTATATATTCTTTTGAAAGATCTACTGCTAATAGTAGTATCTCCATCTCTTAAAAATAAAACTAACCCTACTACGATAACAAATGCTGCAATTATTACAATTGTTAACTTATTAAAATTTTCTTTTCTTAAAATATCTAATTTCTTCATTTTATCACCTACTATAATTTTAACATAAAATCAAAAAAAAAGAAGCATTTCTTCTTTTTTTAGTTTAATTCAGTGAATGATCCGCTACCTAAAGCATAAAATGAAATTTCAACTACAACATCTTCATGATCAAAACCTAGTCTAAAAATATAGTCACCGTCCACTGTAACAAATCCTTCTACATCTTCTTCAGCTACAACATCTGAATTAGTGTAATCCATCATCGCGTTAAAGTATTCTTTTGTAAATGTAACTCGGTATTCTCTTCTTCCAAAAAGTTCTTCCTCATCACCTTCAAAAAGCTCTACCTCAGTCATGTTATCGATTGACTCTAAGAAAATTTCTGAACTTGTAAATGGATAATCAAAAGTAAATCTTGAGAAAGTTCCATCTTCGTTTTCACGGTAAAGTACTTCTTCATCCATAGAATATACTAGTCTACCAGTTGCACCTTCCTCATCCTCAGGTACAAAAGTTGATAATGAGTGAACATATAACTGCTGATTTCTATAGTTTGTTTGCATTACAGTCGTACTATAGTCTGGTTCATTAACTCTAATGTCAAATCTGTAGCTCCCTAGTTCTGCTAAATCCATATTCTCATACTGTGAATAAAACGAAATTTCTTCACTAGTTAATACATCATCTCTTGATGCAACACCTTGACCATTTCCATTTTCTCCATCTCTTGATGTAAATAATATTGCTAGTACAACAATTATAACAATCGCAAGTAAAGCAACACCAATTTTAACTAAATTTTCTTTTTCAAATAAATTTTTCATTTAAATCTCCCTTTCTTATTTTACTACCATAATTTTAACATATAAAACTTTTAAAAACAACAAAAAAAGGCTTTACGCCTATTTTTTTATTTGACTCATTACTTCATCAGCAAAGTTTTCGCATCTTTTCTCGATTCCTTCACCAACTTCAAATCTAATCATCTTTTTGATTTTACCACCATTTTTAGAAACAAACTCCTTAACAGTCATGTCCGAATCTTTTACAAATGGTTGTTCTTCTAAACAAATCTCTTTATAAAATTTTTGAATTCTACCTTCAACCATCTTATTAGCAATTTCTTCAGGTTTCCCCTCATTCATAGCTTCTGCTAATAAAACTTCACGTTCTTTTTCAACATTTTCAGCTGGAACATCAGAAATACTAACATGAGTTGGTCTCATAGCTGCAGCATGCATTGCTACATCTTTTGCAACTTCGCTATCAGTGTTTTCTAAAACAGTTAAAACTGCAATACTACCACCCATATGAATGTATGAACCAAATGATTCATTAGAATCTTTTGTAATAATTTCAACTCTTCTAAAACTTAATTTTTCACCAATCTTCGCAGTTTTTGCAATCATCAAGTCTTCAACGTTGCCTTCATCAGTTTTAAGTTTTAAAACTTCATCTATGTTTTTCGCATCACTTTCGATAATTGTGTTTAATAATGTATTTATTAAACTTTTAAACTCTTCATTTTTTGCAACGAAATCAGTTTCTGAGTTAACTTCGATAATAACAGCTTTTTCATTTTTTTCAAGTATTGCTGCTGTGCCTTCTGCCGCAATACGATCTGCTTTTTTAGCAGCTTTTGATATACCTTTTTCACGTAACCAATCTGCCGCTTTTTCAATATCTCCGTTATTTTCATCTAGTGCTTTTTTGCAATCAAGCATTCCAGCACCAGTTTTTTCTCTAAGTTCTTTTACTAAGCTTGCACTTACCATAATTTAGCCTCCTTTTGTTATTTTAAAGCTTCAATTAATTCAGCTTTTTTCATAGTTGAGTAACCTTTAACTTCTTTTGCTTTTGCCATATCTCTTAGCTCCGCAACTTTTAAGCTACTTAAATCTATTTTAGTATCTTCTTTTACTTCTTTTTTAACTTCTTTTTTTGGTTCTTCTTTTTTTGGTTCTTCCTTAACTTCCACTTTAGGTTGTTCTTTCTTAACCTCTTCTTTTTTAGGCTTTATTTCTTTTGGTTCTAAATTTCTTTTATCACTTTCAGTAATAAAGTCTAACATTTCTTTACCATTAGCTTCTGCTACAGCATTTGCCATAACACCTACTAATAATTTAACCGCACGAATAGCATCGTCATTTGCTGGAATAACATAATCTACCATATCAGGATCACAATTAGTATCTACGATACCAAATACTGGAATACCTTTTATTCTTGCTTCATTAATAGCGATCGCTTCTTTTGTAGGATCAACTATAAATAATGCAACAGGTAATTTTCTCATATTTCTAATCCCTGATAATAATTTTTCTAATTTAGCATGTTCTTTTCTAAGTCCAACAACTTCTTTTTTTGGAAGAACATCAAATGTTCCATCTTCTTCCATTTTTTCGATTTGTTCCATTCTTCTAACACGGTTTCTAATTGTTTTGAAATTAGTTAAAGTTCCCCCTAACCATCTTTCTGTTACATAAGGCATTTCAACACGTTCTGCTTCTTCCTTAATCGCTTGTTGAGATTGTTTTCTTGTACCTACAAATAAAACATCTCCACCATTTGCTGCGATTTCTTTTAACGCATCATATGCTTCTTCAACCTTTTTCAAAGTTTTTTGTAAATCGATAATATAAATATCGTCTCTTGTTGTAAAGATATACTCCTTCATTTTAGGATTCCATCTTTTTGTTTG
>SKIH01000006.1 GCA_007116525.1 Bacilli bacterium | reverse complement strand
TCGGTAACTTGGAGGTATAGAGCTCAGCCTTCTAATCCTTCTAGATGTAACCTGTCAGGTGCTACACAAGGTAGAATCTCGAGAGCTAGAAATCTAGTTGATCTGCATGATATGTCTCCAGCGAGGGCATCATCCACAACCTTGCGAATTAATACTAAAGAAAACGGGCCATTTTCAACAACTAGAAATGCTGGTGTTCAGTGTACTGCCTCTGTTGTAACTCAAAATGGCGATATGGAATCATATAATTTTGGTACTGATAATACAGAGGGTATTAATGATGGTAACTCTTGGATAGAGTTTGGTGGTAGCTTTAACACTCAACAGTGTATTGCGGCAGGAGCAGAACGAGTTCAGACTGGAGATAGGTATAGATATCGTTATAGGGTTGATGGAGGTGCCTGGACAGGTTGGCTTCCACCTGGAGGAACATGTGATTTTGAAAATCTAGGCTCATACCAAGCAACAGTCAATAATTTAGAAAGTGCTTTAAGAGGTACTCTTAGTGATCTAAACGGGCTTAGAAATATGTTAGATACTTGTGTAAAGTCTTTTAATATTGATTTCCCAGAATTGCCTATAATGGAGGCGATTCATAATCAAGATAATTTTGATGAAAGAGTTTATCAATTGAGAAGAGAAACTGTATCTAGAGAGGCAGAAGGACCAACTATAATCGAAAGTAGTCTTGATATGCCGGCATCATATTTCTGTGAAAATTCAAATTTATCAGGTTGTCGAAGAATCGACTTGAGTACAAGTAGAAGTGGACATGGAATGGCTATCGATGATTCGCACTTCGTCGACAGTATTCAAGGTTCAATAACTCATAGAAATAGGTTTGTTTTAGAGGAACATGTTAATAAGTATGTAAAAATCCCAGAAAATGTAACTAATGATAATATGACTTTTGCTGAGTTAAGATCTGTTTGGGCTCCGCATTACAACTCTGGAAGAATCCGTATTATGGAAGAACCAAATTACGCTATTCAGTGGGAAGAGGGAATGACTAATACAGGAGGAACATTAACTTATAGATTTAGAAATATGTCTAGGTTAAATGAGGTTTATAGTGGTTCTCAACTAGAGTCCAATGGTCAATGGTTTAATTACACTTGTCCTTATGAAGTTAAAACATCTACTCCAATCGATGAAGAAAATCCAAGGATCAGAAATGTTTTGTTTAGAACAATTGATTTGGATAATCCATTTGTAACTTATACTGGTGAAGAGAGAGAACCAGGATTTAACTGGAGAGTTGAACCTGAGTATATTGATGAAATTAAAAATAATAGAAATGTATCAGGTAACGACCTTTACAGAAGTGGTAAAGAGCCGATGTTTGTTATTGATTTCACGGGTGCTAATAGATTTAGGATCAGAGAAATTAGAGAATATAACAATAATACACGTTATGACGACTTTAGAATGAACTGTCAAGAAGGTATAATGTGCCGTAGTACATTTTTAAGGGAAAATCCTATAACGAGAAATGTTGTTAGTGGTTGTGCAAGTAATGCTACTGTTAATAATTGGGACAATCCTTGTAATGATTAAACACCTTAGGGTGTTTTTTCTTGTTTAACTATTGACAAATCTTTATTCGTGTGCTAATGTACTTTGTTAAGAGGAGTGATTGAGTGAAAGACTTGAAGATTTACAGAAAAGATTTAATTAATAAGATTAAATCGACAAAATTATCGGAAGATTGGAAAAAAATGGTGTCTGCTTTAGGTATTGCAGGTATAGTTACTACTAGCGGTTTTTTAATTGGCTGTGAACAAGATACGGTAAAAGAAGAACCTTTAGATGAAGGTACAAACGTAGAAGAAGAGTTAGAGGAAGAACAAGAAGAACACACAAAAGAGGAAGAACAAGAAGAAGATAAAGAAGAGGAATTGTCAGAAGAGGAACTAGAAGCCATAAAAGTTGGTGAAATGTTTGATGCCCTTCTTGATAGGAACGCTCCTTTTGATGAGAGAGGTTTAAGTCTTGTTTTGGATATCAAGGAAATACTTGCAACTGAGGATATTGTTAGTCGAAAAACAGGAGAATTAGTAAAAGTAGATGAACTAAGAGAAAAATATGGAGATTTTTGGGGAGTTTTTTATGCTAGCCATTTATCGGATATAGAGTTGAAAAAAGTTATTACGTATCGTGATTACCTGTTTAAGGCAATTCCTAATGATGTTATATTTAGAGAAGAAATTGTTATACTTAAGCACTTTTTAATAAGAGATGCTTTTCATCATGAAAAAGATGAATTTTATTATGGTGATGTATTATACGAAATAACTGGTAAGTATGAAAGAGCTCTACAAGCAGAAAGTTTGAGAGATCAACACGGAGATGCTATGAGATATAGGACTGCGTTTACAAATGATGATAGTGCTTTCTTTATTCGTAGTACATTGATACCGGAACATGATATTAATAGCGTTAGTAGAGAGGCGTTAGAAATTGTTGCTGGAAGAAGTATAGCAATTGGGCACGATTTAGAAAAGGCTCTTATAGAAGAAGGATATGATTTAACTCACGTTTGGGATGAAGAAGAATATGAGATTCCAGGTGTTACAGATAAACTATCAGAAAAAGGAAAAAACAAGTAGTTTTGAAATTTATTTTCAATTATAATTTATCATTAAAAAAGCAAGGTTTCTTGCTTTTTTTTATAAATTTCATTGGATTTATAGAATATCAAAAAAACTTATGATACAATTAAAAAGAGCCTAAAGTTCTCTCTTTAGTCTTTTTTTTATTTTATGGAGGTATTATGGCAAAGTATGTTTTTGTAACAGGTGGAGTTGTATCTGGTTTAGGTAAAGGGATTACAGCAGCTTCAATAGCACTTTTATTAAAATCTAGGGGATATAAGGTATTTATGCAGAAGTTTGATCCTTACATTAATGTAGATCCTGGGACAATGTCACCTTATCAACACGGTGAAGTTTTTGTGACTGCGGATGGTGCTGAAACTGATTTGGATTTAGGACATTATGAGAGATTTATAGATGAGGAGTTAAATTATACTTCGAGTGTTAGTATGGGTAAAATTTATTCAAGTGTTCTTGAAAAAGAAAGAAGAGGAGATTATTTAGGCGGAACCGTCCAAATTGTTCCTCATGTTACTAATGAGATAAAATCTAGTATATTTGCATCTGATGAGTCCTCACATGCAGATATCATAATTACAGAAATCGGTGGAACTGTTGGAGATATTGAGGGATCTGCGATACTAGAATCACTAAGACAAATGAGAAATGAAATAGGTGTGGAAAACACAGTTTTTGTTCATACTACTTTAGTGCCAAGTTTATATGGTTCACACGAACTTAAAACTAAACCTACACAACAAAGTGTAATTGAGCTAAGGAGAATAGGGATTCAACCAGATATTATTGTTACAAGATCAGAAAAAGCTTTAAGCCCTGAACTTAAGAGTAAATTATCGCTTTTCACGAGCATACCTAAAGAAAATGTAATCGATGCTATCGATTTAAAAAATGTTTATAGGATACCTCTTAATTTTAAAATTCAAAAAATTGATGAAATTGTTTTGAAAAGATTAGGGATGAACTTAAAAAGAAGTAATACATCTGATTTAGAAAAAATAGTTAATAAGGTAGAAAATCTAAAGGATACCGTTACTATAGGGTTAGTAGGAAAGTACACCAGTTTAAAAGATGCGTATTTGTCAGTTTCTGAGGCCTTAAAACATGCGGGCTATCATAAGAATGTTTGCGTAGAAATAAAATGGATAGATAGTGAAGAATTAGAGAAAAGCGGTATTGAAACACTGAAGACTGTAGAGGGTATTATAATTCCAGGTGGGTTTGGTATTAGAGGAACTGATGGAAAGAAACTCGCTATCAAGTATGCAAGGGAAAACAACATTCCTTTGTTAGGGATTTGTTTTGGAATGCAACTTGCGGCAATTGAGTTTGCAGAAAGTGTTTGCGGACTTAATGATTGTAACTCTTATGAGCTTAATAGCAATTGTGAGAACCCTATTATTGATATAATGGAAGAACAAAAAAATATTGCTGCTCTTGGCGGTACAATGAGGCTAGGTAACTATGACTGTAAAATAGAAAAAGGAACTTTAGCTTATAGCCTTTATAAGAAATTAAATATACAAGAGAGACATAGACATAGATATGAGTTTAATAGTGACTACAAAAGTAAATTGGAGGAAAAAGGCATGGTATTTTCTGGTTATAACCCTAAGACAGGTTTAGTTGAAATCATAGAAATACCAGAACACAAGTATTTCATAGCTTGTCAATTTCATCCGGAGTTTAAGAGTAGACCGACAAAACCACATCCATTATTTGTAGGATTAATAAAGAATTCTAAAATAAAAAGCTAGTGCTTTTTATTTTTTTTATTTGATTTTTATGTTATAATTTACTTGGGTGATATAAATGGAAAAAGTTAGAACAAGGTTTGCACCATCTCCAACAGG
>SKIH01000044.1 GCA_007116525.1 Bacilli bacterium | reverse complement strand
ATATTTGGGAGTGCTAAAAAACTTGCAAAAACTATGGCTATTAAAGTTAAAGACATGCCAGATGCAACTATGCAAGCAAATGCGTTTAATGCTTATTACTTCAATAGAGTATTACTTGTAAACAACTCTGTATCAACAGGTATTTCAAAAGCGCATTCAACAGCTTTTAGCACCATGGCTTCAGCATCAGGCACTGGCGGTGGATTTTCATCAGGTGGTGGTTCCTTCGGTGGTGGAGGAGGAGGAGGTAGATTTTAGTCTACTTCGATATTTAATTTTATTATTATAAAAAAAATGATATAATGATTGTGGTGATAACGTGAGACTTAGAAACATAAAAAATGCATCGGATAAGCTTTTAAAATCAAAGCATTATTTAGATGAAGCTAAAAATCATAGAGGTGAGTTTAAAAAACTTTTCAATAATAATAACGAAATACATTTAGAAATAGGTATGGGAAAAGGAGACTTTATTTTGCAAATGGCCCAAACTTATCCTAATGTTAATTTCATTGGAATTGAAAAGTTTGATACTGTACTTTTGAAAGCATGCAAAAAGATTGATGAATATGATTTAAAAAACTTAATTTTAATTAGATATGATGCAACATTGATTGAAGAACTTTTCGATAAAGAAATCGATCATATTTATTTAAACTTCTCAGATCCTTGGCCAAAAAATAGGCACGCCCATAGAAGGTTAACAAGTGATAGGTTTTTAAAAAGATATGACAAAGTTTTTTCGGCTGATGCTAAGATAACACAAAAAACAGACAATAGAAGTCTATTTGAGTTTTCACTTATGAACTTTGTGGATTATGGATATAAAATAAAAGATATTTCACTAGATTTATATAAAACAGATTTAAAAGGGAATATTCAAACAGAGTATGAAAGAAAATTTTCATCGAAAGGTGATAAAATATATAAAGTTGAAGTGTACAAAGACTATACATCATAATATATATTTACTTTTGATAAAATTTTTATTTTGATATACTAATAGTAAGAGTGGTGAGTTATGAAAAAATTACTGATTCTAATAGCACTTACAATCTTTATTTCAGGTTGTACCGTTGTTAGAATAGATACATCAGATATCGATAATATTGTTAATGTTGTTTTATCTAAAGACAATACTTTATACAACAGAGTCGGTAAGGGATATAAGTATTATATTCCAAGAGGTGTTTCGTACATAGATTCAACGGATTTAAATGAAAAGTTTTATTCAGAAGGTGTTTATTACTTTTTATACATAGATGCAATAGGGTATTTTTATGACCGTGAAGTCACATACGAAGAAAATGATGAAGCTTATTATTCTAAAAAAATAGATGCAAGAGATATTGAAGGTTATGTCGAAGTAATTGAAGAAGATGGCCTTTATTATGTACAATTTATGTACAATTTTGCTAAAATCGAGGCAGTTACGTCATATGAGAAACTAAATGATGTTATATTAAATGCATCGTATATATTATCTACTGTTCAATTTAATGAAAATGTAATTGAATTAATGCTAAATGATGATTTTTTCACATCTAGAGAAGAGTCTTATGACATATTCTCTGCTGTTGAGACAATTGAAACAGACTTAAGTAGACAATATATAGAATTAATTGATGAAGAAGATTTAGATAATTTAGATTAGAAAGTGGGTGATTTGATGGGTTTTGTCGATAAGTTTAAAGATTTATTTACAGATGTTGTTGAAGAGGAAAGTGAACCTATCAAAAAAGAAGTAATGCATGTGGAAATTAGCAATCCAAAAGAAGATGTTAAAAAAGAAGAAGAGAAAACAGAAGAGCCATTACCTTTAGAAAAAGATCTTTTAAAAGATATTAAAAAAGAAGAGAAGGTTTGGTTTGATGATGATGATTTCGATACTCTTCCAAAACCTGAGAAGAAAGAACCACCGAAAAAAATAGGTTCTAGTTATAGGATAGAGAAAAAGGAAGTGAAAAAACATTTTTCGCCTTCACCGATTATTTCGCCTGTATACGGAGTTTTAGACAAAAACTATATTAAAGAAGATGTACGTGAGAGAAATAAAAAGGACATGTATTCAAATACCAATACTGATTTGTCGATAGATGCGATTAGAAAAAAAGCTTTTGGTACATTGGAAGATGAACTTGAAATGGACTTGTATCGCGATACTGAATCTAAAAAAATCGAATCAACAGATTTAGATGATATGATGTATGAGGATGAGCCGCCTTCTAACGATGATATTTTCGATGAATTAGATTTCAATTTAGATGGTGTAGTTGATGATGAAAAAGCTTTAAATGAAGATTATAGATCTTCGAGAAGTGAAAGAAATAAACCACTTTTTGATGAATTGATCGATGATTCTGAAGAAGAAAAAGAAAAAGATGATTTATTTGATCTAATCGATAATATGTATGATGAGAAGGAGGGAGAATAATGCAACCTGATGCTTTTCAAATAGTTTTATACATGCTTTTATTTATGGTGTTGATATCTTTAATATTATTAATATTTAAATTAATTTCAACATTATCAAAAGTAGATGTAGTAGTAGATGACGTTGCTAAAAAAAGCAAGAAATTAGATAAGCTTTTTGATGTTGTAGATACTACTGCGGATGGACTTAGTTTTTTAGGAGATACTTTTGTAAATATTGCAGTTGGATTGGCAACTTCAATTTTCACGAAGAAGAAGAAAACAAAGGAAAAAGATAAAGAAGAAGAAGTTAAAGAGAAAAAGGAAGAAAAAGAAGTAAAATCAAAAAAGAAAAAAACAAATAAAAAAAACAATTAATAAGAAAGGAGTGAGCAAGATGGCTAAAAAAGGAAAATTTGTATTTGGTGCTTTATTAGGAGCATCGCTTGGAGTTTTATTTGCCCCTAAAAAAGGTAGTGAAACAAGAAAAGAATTAATGGAAAAGTTAGAAGAATTGAAAGATCATGCAAAGGATGTTGATGTTGAATTGTTAAGAGATGAATTCATTATTAAGGTTGATGATCTAAAATATGAACTTGAAAACTTAGATAAAGAGGAAGTATTAACTAAAGCTAAGAAAAAATCAAAAGATTTAGAGAAAAAAGCAAAAGAGTTAGTTAAGCTAGCAAAAGAAAAAGGGCAACCTAAGCTTGAAGAAACAGCAGAATCGGTATTGCAAAAAACAATTGTAACCGCTGATGAAGTTTTAAAGAAAATTGAAAAGAAAGGTGAGTAACCTTTCTTTTTATTTGAAATCAACATTTTATTGTTTTTGAACCTTATAAGTGTTAAAATTATAATAGGTGATAAGTATGAAAAAAGGTTTTTCGTTGGTTGAATTACTAGCGGTTATTGTCATTTTAGGTATTATTGGCTTAATAGTAGTCCCAGCGGTTGATAGGTTTATTAACAACTCTGATCAGATGGCATATGATGCTGCGATTTCATCTATTGTCGAGTCAACTAAAAACTGGGAAGCGGATAATGTAAATGTGCTTCCGAAAAGTCATATGGATAGCTATGAAGTGTATTTGGATCAACTTATTGCGGGTAACTATGTAAGAACTGATTTAGTTAACCCAAAAACAGGAGAACCATTTCCAAATGATTTGAGAGTTATAATTACTAACCATCATGGTTCGCATAGATATGAAGTAGAATATTAAAAAGAGGTGATATTATGGAAAGGCTTACAGAAAAACAGGTTAAGCATGTAGCAAATCTTGCTAAATTGAATGTTTTAGAAGAAGAGATCTCGCATTATCAAGAGCACCTCTCTGGTGTTTTGGACGAAATAGAGATGATAACAAAACTAGAGATAAATGATGATACGAGTATTATGATATCTCCTAGTTATAACGTAAATGAGTATAGAGAGTTCGAACAATCAAATAACATAAAAAAAGAAGAAGCGCTTAAAAATGCTCCTTTTAAAGATGAAAATTACATAAAGGTTGTGAAGGTAATAAATGACTAATTATTTAGATTTAGAATTAAAAACGATTAATGAATTGCTTAAAAGTAAAAAGATTAAGCCTATTGATTTAGTTAATGAGGCTTTTTTTAAGATTGAAAAAAACAATCTTAATACATATATTACTTTAAATAAAGAAGGTGCAATTAAAAAGGCGAAGGAACTTGAAAATAAAGAGGTTGATAACTTACTTTTCGGAATTCCTATTGCTATTAAGGATAATATTGTTACAAAAGGTTTAAGGACAACAACTGCGTCAAAAATATTAGAAAATTTTGAACCAACTTATGATGCTACGGTTGTAACTAAATTAAAAGAAAAAAATATGATAATAGTAGGTAAAGCTAACTTAGACGAATTTGCGATGGGTTCGACTGGGGAAACTAGTTATTTTAAACCTACTTTAAACCCTTGTGACAAAACTAAAGTTCCTGGCGGTAGTAGTAGTGGTAGTGCCGCTACTGTAGCTGCAAGAGAGGTCCTATTGTCGCTTGGATCGGATACTGGGGGTAGTGTTAGACAACCTGCTGCTTTTTGTGGTGTAGTAGGTATGAAACCTACATATGGTAGGGTATCTAGATATGGACTTATAGCATATGCTTCAAGTTTAGATCAAATTGGTGTTATTTCTAAAAATGTTTATGAAAATGCATGCTTTTTAGAAATTTTATCAGGTAAAGATGATAGTGATTTAACTTCTTTTGAAAAAGAGGCGGATTATACTTCTAAAATAAATAATGATATTACAAATCTTAAAGTTGCAGTCCCTAATTTTT
>SKIH01000041.1 GCA_007116525.1 Bacilli bacterium | reverse complement strand
CCTCAAGTTAGAGTTGTTATGTTAGAACAAATTGTTGAAGATTTGGAAAGCGATTATGAGACAGAATACGTACTAGACCCTAACTTATATCAAAACCAAAGAGTTGTTGATAGAAAAGGGGAAAAAGGTGTAGTAAGAGTTTCTCAAAAAGTTACATCAGTTAACGGAACTATTACAATAGTTTCTGATCCGGATAGTAAAGAAGAAATAATGGCGCCTGTCAACGAAATTATAAAAATAGGACAAAGAAGAGTTCCAACTAGAGTAGCTTACGGTGACTGGTCATGGCCGACAAACCCAGGATGGAGATTAACTTCAGACTATGGTTATAGGATACATCCAATTAGAGGTACCCGTGAAATGCATAATGGTATAGACTTAGCCGGAACAGGACTAGGTTCAAACATTTATGCAGCTAACAACGGTGAAGTAGTAAATGCTGGATACCACGGATCATACGGTTTGACTGTCGTGATTAATCATAATAATGGATATCACACATTGTATTCACACTTAAATTCATTGAATGTTAAAGTTGGAGATGTTGTTCAAAAACGTGAAGTTGTTGGATATATGGGAAGAACAGGTGTTGCAACAGGAGTTCACTTGCACTTTTCAGTATTTAGAGGGTCGCCACTTAATGGTGGGAGTGCCCAACATATAAATCCATGGAATTTATATAGATAAGGGATTAATTCCCTTTTTCTTTTTAGGAGGACTTATGAAAGTATCAGTTTTAGCAAGTGGTAGCAAAGGAAATAGCACCTTTATTGATTTTTTTTCATTCATCGCCTTAGTAGATGTTGGAATATCATTTAAAAACATTAATAAAAAAATAGAATCCCTTAATTATATAGGCGAAAAAATAGATTATGTATTTTTAACACATATTCATGATGATCACGTATTAGGGTTGAAACAAACGCTTAAAAAAACAAACTGCAAAGTAATATTAACAAAAAAGATGCATGAAGATATCAAGGAAATACTGCCTTTAGAAAGAACGATCTATATCGAAGATGAATTAATGATAAAAGATGTTAAAATAACAGCATTAAAAGGGTCTCACGATAGCGGAGAGGTTGTCTTCTATATATTCGAAAGAAAAGGTATTGAAATAGCCTATGTAACTGATACAGGATATATAAATGTTAATAACTTTTCAAAACTAAAAAATAAAGATTTGTATTTGTTTGAAAGCAATCACGACATAGAACTATTGATGAATGGTAAATATCCCCATTATTTAAAACAAAGAGTAATTAGTGATGAAGGCCACTTATCAAACGATATGGCATCTAAGTATTTATGTGATTTTATTGGTGAAAAAACAAAATATATAATATTGTTTCATTTAAGTGAAAACAACAATACACCTGATTTAGCACTTTCAACATTGAAAAAAGGACTTTTAAAAAATAATAAGAAAGTCGAAAAAATAATGGTATCTACTTATGAAGAATGCACTGAACTGGTGGAATTATGATTAAAATAATAGTTGTAGGTAAAATTAAGGAAAAATACTTTGTTGAAGCTGTCAATGAATACATAAAAAGGTTATCAAAGTATATAAAAGTAAATGTTATTGAAATAAAAGATTCAAATAAAAAAGATGAAGGCAACAAAATAATTAGTAAGATTAGTGAAAAAGATTTTGTTGTAACATTGGATATAAAAGGAAAAGGAATGGATTCTACCAAATTTTCAAGATTCGTAAATGATAAGTTATCTGACTCTAGAAATTTAACTTTTATAATTGGAGGATCAGATGGTATTTCAAATGATGTTACGTCTAGGAGTGATTATAGTATTTCCTTCTCAAATTTAACATTTCCACATAAATTGTTTAGGGTTATGTTCTTGGAACAACTATATAGAGCTTTTAAAATAAATAATAATGAAACATATCACAAATAAGTTTGATAGCTTAATTGCGTTTTTCTTCAAAAAAATATATAATTGTTATGGGTGATTTAATGGAAAATACAAAAGATATTCTTAATAAAGCAAAAAGTGGGAAATATGCAATCCCTCAATTTAATATTAATAATTTAGAGTGGACAAGATTTGTCTTGGAAGAGTGTGAAATAAACAACTCCCCTGTAATATTAGGAGTGAGCGAAGGCGCTGCTAAGTATATGGGTGGATATAACGTTGTTTATGCAATTGTTACTTCCTTAATTGAATCTTTAAAAATAAAGATTCCAGTTTGTCTACACTTAGATCATGGAAGTACTTTTGAAGCTTGTAAAAATGCAATAGATGCTGGTTTTACTTCTGTTATGATAGATGCATCTAAATATGATTTAGATGAAAACATTAGAATTACTAAGGAAGTAGTAGAATATGCTAGGTTGCATGATGTTACCGTAGAAGCAGAAGTAGGACATGTTGGAGGCGAAGAAGATGGCATTGCAGCAGAAGTTGCATATGCTAAAGTTGAAGACGCAGTTATGCTATATAAAGAAACCAATGTTGATTTATTTGCACCTGCATTAGGTAGTGTTCATGGACTTTATAAAGGTGAACCTAAATTAGATTTTCAAAGAATGAAAGAAATAAGCGAAAAAACAAATATTCCGCTTGTACTTCACGGAGGTTCTGGGATTCCAGATGACCTTATAGTTAAAGCGATAAAAAGCGGTATTTGCAAAATAAATATAAATACAGAGTTACAAATTTCTTGGCATGAAGCAGTTAAAGACTTTGTTAAAAATAACGAAAATGCATATGATCCAAGAAAAGTAATTAAATCAGGAGAAGCAAACTTAAAGAAATCTGTAACCGAAAAGATAAAATTATTAGGTTCTAATAACAAAGCGTAGGAGGTTCAATGAAAAAAATAATTATTGAAGGAAAGAAAGACTTAAAAGGAAAAATAAAAGTTAGTGGTGCAAAAAACAGTGCTCTAGCATTAGTTCCCGCAGCAATTTTAGCAAAAGATGAAGTTGTAATAGAAAACGTTCCAAATATTTCTGATATAGATTCGTTAAGTGAAATATTAGTTAATTTAGGGGCTAAAGTAGAAAGAGGAAATTCCACATTAAAAGTTGATACTAGTAGCGTTAATAAATTAATTATATCTGAGGATATTTCAAAAAAATTAAGAGCATCATATTATTTCATGGGTGCTTTGTTAGGGAAATATAATAAAGTAGAAATGTATTTTCCAGGCGGTTGTTCTATAGGGTCTAGGCCGATCGATTTACACTTAAAAGGATTTGAAGCTTTGGGTGCTAAAGTTAAAGAAGACGGTAATAAATATATAATTACAGCAAAAAAATTAAAAGGCGCAAATATTTATTTGGATTTTCCAAGTGTTGGAGCAACCATAAATATTATGTTTGCAGCAGTTATGGCAGAAGGAGAAACTGTAATTGAAAATGCAGCAAAAGAACCGGAAATATCAAATGTAGCAACTTTTTTAAACAATATGGGAGCGGAAATTAGAGGTGCAGGGACTTCAGAAATCATAATCAGAGGAGCTAAAGACTTGAAAGGGTGTTCTACTGAAGTGATTCCAGATAGAATAGAAGCCGGAACATATGTTGTTTTATCTGCTATGGCTGGAAAAAATGTAGAGGTAGAAAATTTAATTCCAAGCCATATAGACTCTCTATTGATAAAACTTTATGAATTAGGGTTTGATGTTAAGACCAAATCAAACTCTGTTATAGTTAAAAAGACTAGCGTAGAAAGACCTGTAATAGTTAGAACTCAAGTATATCCAGGGTTTCCAACTGATTTACAACAACCTATAACGCCTCTTTTGATGTCAATAAAAGGAACTAGCGAATTAGAAGAAACTATATATGAAAACAGATTCCAACATGTTCCGTATTTAAATGATATGGGTGGAAAAATAAAAGTTAAAGGACAGGTAATAAAAATAACCGGGCCAACTTCATTTAAAGGAACGACCGTAAGAGCAACAGATTTAAGGGCAGGAGCTTGCCTTGTTCTGGCGGCCTTATTTGCTAAAGGAACAACGGTGATCGAAGATGCGCAACATATTTTAAGGGGATATGAAAATATCGTTGAAAAGTTAGAAAATATCGGAGCATCAATAAAAATTGAGGAAGATTAAATAAGTCTTGCAAAACAAAAAAATAATTGTTATAATTAATAAGCACAAATTACTATGATTACTTTTAATCATGGCGGAAGGAGTAATACTTATGAAAAAGGAAAATACAGTTAATTACGTAGATACTAATGTGAAATGTTCATGTGGTAGTGAATTTGAAGTTAAATCAATTAAAGAGGATCTTCAAGTGGAAATTTGTAGTAAATGCCACCCGTTTTACACAGGACAACAAGGTAAAAACAAGAAGACTGGTAATGTAGAAAAGTTTAACCGTAAGTACGGTTTGAAAAAGTAGAATTTATTCTACTTTTTTTGTTTTTTCTTTGTTTAATATATGTGTATCGTGTTATAATATAAATGGAGATGATAAGTATGAAAAAGCAATTCTTACCTATTCTTTTAGGAAGCGATTCAAACGTTTATAGTATGGCAAGGTCTTTTCACGAAGAATTTGGCGTTTTTTCTGTAGCGGTTGGCAAAAGGACAAGGAATCACTATGATTTAATGGAAAGTGATATATTGTTATATGAAGGAAATAAGGAAATAGATAAAACTGATGTGTTTCTAAAAGAAATGCTTGAAATATATAAAAAGTATGAAGATAAGTTTGAAAAATTATTGCTTATACCTTGCGGAGATATGTATGCTAAACTTGTTATACAAAACAAGAAGTTTCTAAGTAAATACTTT
>SKIH01000051.1 GCA_007116525.1 Bacilli bacterium | reverse complement strand
TTACTCTTATGTTCATATGCCAGTTTCTTATTTGTTTAATATCTTCTATTGTTGGTGTATGTTCTAATTCACTTCTTTCTTTATCATTGTATTTTAAATAATAAATTTTTAATAATTTTGGCAGTGTTTTATATTTTCTAAAGTAAAGCCAAGAATAAAATTTTAATTGTCTTTTATAACTGTATTCATTTTGTTCACTTCTAGTACTGCTTTTCCAGTCGTATAATATTTTGTTATCATCATCTACTAAGTCTACGTATCCTACTACGTCTTGGAAATAAAGTTTTAATTCTGTTGCTGTGTTATGTAAATCTAAGTCTATTCCATTGACAATCATTCTCCATGTTTGTTCTTTTAAATTAGATATATCTGTTTGTTCTAATTTATATTTACTCCATTCTTCTTCAAAGAGTTTTCTTACACCCTCTACTGATAAACCATTTTTGTCTTTGTAGTATTCTTCTAAACAATTGTGAAGCACACTTCCTCTATCTGCAAACATTGGATTTTCTTTTCCTGGTATTCCTTGAACGTATTTCATATACCATGTTCTAGGACACTCTTCAAATAATTCACATTGAGAGTAAGATGTTGTTTTTTCGTAGTATCTAATATTGTTATTCATTTTTTATCTTATGTAATATAAATCATAGTTATCTAATAATATAGATAATATAATCATTGTTATTATTCCTATGAATGTTAAAGTTTTAATTAAAATTGTATTAGGTGTTATCACTACTATTAAAATTATTATCATATATAAACTCATTATATATGGATAACTTTGTCTTATATATTTTATATTATTCATCGTCTATATAATCTGTTATTTTGTCTTTAAATTGTTGTGTATCATGTTTTATTTGATATTTTATTTGCCCACTATGGCTCATTGTACTTTTGTGTATTGATTTTAAATATGTTAATGTGTGAAGTATTGATTTTATATCAATATTGGATATTCTATTTTGTAATTGTGACCTTATTTCTTTAGCCGATAGAGGATATTTATTTTTTTGTAATACGTTGTAAACTCTTTTTAAATTTGTGTAAGATAAGTTAGTCATTTGTTATCACCTATATTATACATCCCTACAAAGTCTTCTGGGTTTTTTGTTTTTAAGTATTCTATTAATTCTTTAACTTTCATTATTAGTACCTTTTTGATTTTGTCTTTTTAAATTTTTTTATTAATAATGAATTTTTTTTCATTATTTGCATTTTTTTATCTTCCTATTTTTAAATTTAATTGTTTGTTATGATTCATTTATTATAACCTTCTGATATTTTATTGAGATAATATCTTTGGAATACTGTTACTTCTCCCTCTTCTAAATCTATAGAAGCGTTATATTTTATCAAAAATTCCATTTGTTCTGAAGATAGAGTATAAGGTGATATTATAAATTCTATATCTACCCATTGATATTTA
This sequence comes from Bacilli bacterium, assembly GCA_007116525.1. Taxonomy (GTDB): domain Bacteria; phylum Bacillota_I; class Bacilli_A; order RF39; family UBA660; genus CSBR16-113R1. The sequence continues at coordinate 3,421 of SKIH01000051.1, read as the reverse complement.
CTATAGTGATTATCAAAGACATGTGTCACTTTCAAACTATAATGTTTGTAATGTTCTAGTAATTCTTTATACTCTTCACAAAACTTATTAATTGCTTCAGTTTTATTTTTATTTAATATTCCGTATTCATTTTTAATCATTTTTGTATCTCCTTATTTTTATTCATTTCTAAGTATATATAAAATTCTTTGTTTGTGGGTTTCTTTGTACTATTGATATATTCAATTAGTTCCGTATGCTCTAGTGCATAATTTTCCATACCATCATGAAATTTGTCAAAGAAATCTTGTTGTTTCTTATTCCAATCATCTTGTGTTGGGTTTTCATTTTCTATTATTTTATAACTAATAGAAAAATCTAATAAATGGTTATTATCACATTCATTGAATGATTCTAATATAAATCCTCCGTGCGAATCTTCGTGTGATATTGAGTATTGATATTTTTCTAATAGTTTTAGTAGTTCTGTTTTGAATTTTTCTATTTTATTTTTTCTCATTTTTATATGTCTGGGTAGTTTGTTATTTTGAATGTTACTTCTGTACATTTACCGTAAGTCTTCTTTTTTTCGTCTGTAAAATTAAGCCAGTAATTGTATCCTAATTCTTTTGAGTCGTCTCCATTGAAGTATCTTGTACAATAATAATATTGTTCTCTTGTAAATAATATTATCACTTCTTGGTTTTCTTCATCACAAAATTCTTCTTCTAATAACTTTTTTATTTGTTCTTCTTTTAAGTTGTGTCCTTTAATGTTTAAAGTAGCTTTTCCTTTAGCTATGTCTTCATTGTAAAGCCATTCTCCGTAATCTTCTAGTATTCTCATTTTAAAATAAAAAAATAAAAGGTGTTACCCTTTTAATTTGTAAATTCCACCACGATATTTTTGTGTGTTACTTTATCATCATACTCAAATGGAGTGTGTTTTATTTTTCCATTTGGTTTGCTTTTTAAGAAACTTAAAAATTCGTGCATAGATATTTTTTCTACATCTTTGTTTTTGTACTTAGCATATACTTTTTTTAGTGTTGCTGCTTGGGTTTTAGATTTGTTATATATACTTGGTATAGAATATTTTTCTCCTTGTGGTGTTTCCACTGGGAATACTCTTACTCCACTGTAATATTCAAACTGTCCTTCTTCATCGTAGTATACTTTAAACTGACAAGATTTATATCTTGTTTTTTTGTCTTTGCTTAGTTCCCAAGGACTATCAGGTTTTGGTAGAATTATCTTTGCGTCTGTTATAATAACAGTTTTTCCGTCAAGATTTTTTCTTTCTAATTTTGTTCCTACTGTTTTAGGTGCTTTAGAAAAATCAAACTCTAAGTCTTCGGATGTGTCTGCTACTAAGTCTTCAGATGGTTTTGTTTTTACTTCTTCTAAGTCGTCTATGTTGAACTCGTCTTCGTTGTACATTTCTTCAAATTCGTTTGTCATGGTGTATCTAACCTCGTTGTTTTTACATACTTTTGTATGCTATTAATTAGTATGAACTAACTAATATATAAATGTTTCGTTTTTATCTCGACAAATATAATGGTAACAAAACAAAAAAAACTATTGTAAAAAATATTATTGTTGTTAATATAAATATTTTTTTATTATTTGTTTTATCTTTATCTTTTGAATCTTTAACATCATTTCCTGTTGTAATGTTATGTTCTAGCTCAACGTCTATGTCTGGTGAAATATTTATATTTATTAAATCATCAGAAGTGTTATTAAGTTCAATATTTGTATTATTTATTTTTGACTTGTTTTCCATATCTCCATATATTATTGTTATTCTTCCACCACCACTTCTGGTTGTAGTAATTTCATAATCATATTTAATATTAAAAGTATAATTGTTATATGCTCTTAAATTAAGTTCTATATCTAAATTATAATTATCATGACAATCACAATACCAAGAGTTGTTATCTATTAGTTCACATTGTAAGAAATTATATTCTGATGGTTCTATAGGTAGTACCCCTGTTACATTAACATATAAATTGTTGCATTTATCTATTGTTGTTATGGTATTATTATTTCCTGCTATTAAAGCATTAACAGGTAAGAATAAAATACTTATTGTAAATAATATGAATATTGTTTTTTTGTATTGCATTTTTTTTTGTCTCCTTGTAAAAAAAAAATAAAAAAATAAAAAAAATTAGTTGTGTTGCACAGAAGCTGTGTAAGTTCCTAATGCATAAACATCAAAAGTTACTTCTACATCGTATATTTTTTGTGAGTTGTTAGCAACTGTTGTAGGTAATACCCATTTTAAGTTGTTATTAACTTCATTACATAAAGATGTTATATCATTCCAGTTTGTTGCATCAGAACCTTTAAATCTTAATTGTGTAATTTCTGAACAAGAATTTACTTCTCCTGCTTCTGCTACTGTTATTGTTAAATCAGAATCTATGTCTACGTCTGCTCTATTAGTTTCTCTAAAACTAAAAGCTACAGTATTTCCACCAAACGTCTCTCCTAGATTAGCACTTGTACCCCAAGTCCCATCATATACTTCTAAAAGTAAAGGACTTTGAACTTCAGATGTTATTTCTGCTGTATTACTTAAATAACTTACTATTGCTGCTGCACCTATTCCTATTGTTAGAAGTCCTATTAACATAACAGTTAATGGTATTCCTAAAAATTTTTTATTTTTCATTTTGTTTCCTCCTAATATTACATTTTTTACATACTTTTGTATGCTATTAATTAGTATGAACTAACTAATATATAAATGTTTCGTTTTTATCACCTTGTTCGAGAAGACTCTGCCCTTCAGGGAGGGGTGATTGACGTAAAGTAATTGTCTAATAACAAAGTTTTGTAATTAAAGAAACCTGCGTTAATACTTGACTCAAATCCTACTATTGTAACTTTTTTATTGTGTTCTTCTAATTTTTCTATTAATGGTATCATATCAAGTTTTCCACTTAAAATATAAAAATCTTCGTAGTCATTAATTTTTTCCATTACAGTCATAATTATATCTGTGTCTACTCCGTAAACTGTTTTTACGTGGTCTGTTTTTCTACTAATAGGTTTTCTTATTCTAAGAATAAATCCTAATTCTAATAGTTTTTTTAAAAAGTCTTCTTTTCCTTTAATACAATTAAAATAGTAAATAGTATCTATACCTAAATCTTTTAGTAATGTTTTAAATTTAGTGTAAGAAAAGTTTTTGTTCATAGCACTAAAGTGTAGTAGTAGTCCGTCTATAAATATCGCTTTTTTCATATTGTTTTGTAATTAACATAATCATTTAAATAAAATTGTTTTATATAATTAGTTAATTCATCCCCCCATTTGTTTTTTATTTCATATAAGAATTGTTCTATTAATTCTGTTAAGTGTTTTTGTATTATACAAAGACCGTAAGTTGTGTACTTGAAAGGTGCATCCATGTATTTGTAGTA
>SKIH01000020.1 GCA_007116525.1 Bacilli bacterium | reverse complement strand
GAACTACTATCAGCAAACCAAGCAAAAGAACCCATAGCAATTAATACTATGATTTGAAGCGCAGCTAATATTCTAAAAAAAACTCTTTTGCTCATATTTCCTCCTAATATTGTAATATCAAAAAGTTAGATGCCAAATAATCATCAGATTCTGAAAATCTAACATAAACTGTATCACCGTTATTGAATGCCGGGTTTGGGTTATCAAAATGCTTTATCCAGTTGTTCCCATAATTCAAGCTAAACTCCATTCCTTCATCAAAACCATCAATAGTGTTATCTAAAGTGTTCGCTGTTACAGAAGGATAAGATTCATTGTCCGGTTTTTCCAGTCCGGCAAATCCTAATTTTATTTTAAATAAGCCGCCTTTCAAAGGCGTAACAGTATCTCTGTCGTTTCCTTCTATCCAAACCTTAACACGAATCTTACTCATATAATATCCATCGATAACTGTGTTTATTCTAGTTAGTAAAGGATCACCGTTTGCCAAGTTTTCAGCATAATTAACATTTATATTATCCTTTATATTTGTGACTCTCTCCTCCCCGGATGGAAAACCATTAATTACATTTAAATAGTTATAATTTTGTTCCAACGGAGAATTCAAGTCTACATTATAAGAACCACCATTCTTATATATACGATAGTTTTTGTTTGGAGCCCAAACAATGCTAGGAGTTTGATTAAAAATGAACTCATCGTTTACATACTCACTATCTATTATCGAAACTCTTACTGAAGCTGCAATCAAATCTCTAGTAAAATCTCCAAAAGATGACTTTCTAGCTACTTCACTTCCTAAAAGTTGAATTTCATTTGTTCCAGCACTTGGCTCAACAGCAGAATCATTATTCAAAAATATTGCCGTATCCACATTTGTTCGGAACATTATTTCCATTTCTAAATAATCAGTACTAGAGGACGCTTCTGTGAATTCAGTTGGCGTTCCGTCCGATAGCTTTGAAATCGGTCTATATAAATCAATTCCATCGCCCGTTATTTCATTATTAAAAGCGAAATCATCACCAATATCAAAAACTCCTTGATTGCTCCATGTTTCGCCATCATCCAAAGAAATTTCGACATTATTAACACTCTGTGTGTTTATGGTAACCTGATCAACTATAAAATCAGGTCTATTGTAAAACCAAGCATAACTAGCAACATATAATGCTGTTAACGTAACAACTATTTTAAATGCATTTAACAATGCTTTTTTTTGCAATAATTCCTGATCCATAATTCACCTTCTAACTTTTAATAGCCTTTATCATCCTGTTTTGTGAAAGTTTATACTGTCTAACCTGTTTTTCTAGTATAGCTCTGATTTTCTTTTCTTGTTTAGCTTGTTCTGCTTTAAGTTCTTTTATTTTAGAATTAACTAGCTTAACATATTCCTTTTCAGATAATGCCAAATTTGATTTAATGAAATATTCAGCTAATTTTTTAACATAAAATTCATTAACCTGATTTTCATCGACATCACTAGCTCCGGTGTCATCTGGGGAATCAAAATCATCACCTGAAGATGAACTCAACAAATGATAATCAAAATAAAACCCTAGTCCTAACTTGTCTTCAAAATTATTTTTATCATCAACATACTTTTGATAACTATTAGTTTTACCATCACGAACGTCATATCGCTCTATAAATTCCCATAATTCTAATATTTTTTTAAAATTTTGATCCTTCAAAATCATGTTTGTTTTTCTTATTGGAGACTTAACCGGTAGCGCAGCATTTAATTCCCTAATAAATTGTGTGCTGAAATAATCATTGATAATTAATTGAATTCTCTCAAACCTTTCATCAACTGAAACTTCTTCGGATCCCTCTCCAGAATCACTACCCTTGTGGGTCTCTATATTTAAATCTATTTTTACTTCTTCTCCAGAAAATTTTGTGTTTGCCTTGTAATCAATTTTTCTTTTCAAACTAAACTTAGAACCACTACCTACAACATCTTTTCTCATATCCATAAAAAACTTTAAGTTTTGCAAAAGAGAGTATACAAATCTATTTTCATAAATATCGAAGCTTTCCTCTTTATGAATATTCAATAAAGAACTTGGAGTAATGTTCCCCTTCTCGTCTATATCCTGTATTAAATTAGTGTGTTGAGCAAGGTGTCTAATAGATTCCTCAGAAATCTTTTTAGCTTTTTCAATTGGAACAACTTCCTCTTCTTGCATAATAAATTTTCTTGGATTTCTTATTATTGTATCTAAAGCAGGAAGACATTCTTCTATCATGTCTAACCAGCTATCATCAAACTCAGTACTATTCAAGTCTTCGAATATTTTAATTTCTGACTTTTTATTAGACATAAAACGATCAAATCTTTTTTCATCAATGTTCTTTACGTTATCTAATATTTCATTTTGTTTCATTAAATGTCACCCCTTTTTTATGTTTTACATAGATTTCTTAAGTCTTTGTAAAAATTCTTTACATTCTTGCATATTTTCTTTTCCGAAATGTTTATCTAAATACGAAATAAACGGATCTATTTCATCTCTAATGAACGATAAGTTTAACTGTTCAAATTTTCTAAGAACCTTTTTAGCCATCATGTAATCAAATCCATCAATTTCAGTTCCTCCACATGCAACATAAATTGGAATGAAATCATGCAACTGCTTAACAATACGGTTACCAAAGGCTAATCTGAAATGCTCAATAACATAATCATCCATTTCCTCTAACTTGCTCATTATCTCTTCAGATATAGGATGTTCTTCTTTCGCCTTTTTAAATAACTTTTCCATATGCTTACTACTCAGCTTAATGCTTTCAGTAACTGGAGCGTCAAATTTTTGTCCCTTTTCGTTGATGTCTATTGGCATAGCACGGTCATACACTTTATCTGTAACCATAAATGTCGAGTCATCGTTGTTTATGGTTCCGATATACCACATATTATCCGGCAATTTTAATTTACCACCCTCAAGTTTTTTAGGATCATTTTCCCAAACGTTTGGAATAAGGTCAATTACCCATTCATCACGAGAGGGCATCTCTAAAATCGATAACATCTCTGCAAAGTAGTACTCAACACGCGCGATATTCATCTCATCCAGTATAGTCAAATATACTATATCTCTATATTTTGCTTCATACATTTTACTTAAAACTTCAGTTTCATTAAAACGCTTAGTAAACTCGTTAAAATAACCAAAAAGCTCTGTTCTATCACGCCATGACGGCTGAACGGAAGCAATAATAGCATCATTATTCGTAAACTTACCAAAAGCATAAGGGAGTGATGTTTTACCAGTACCAGAAATACCTTGTAGTACAGTAAGCCTTGATGATGAAAGCGATGCAATAAACAGCCTTATAATTTTAATTTTATAATATAAGCCCATTTTAGAAGCGGCATAGTTTCTAAAAGTTTCACAAATACCAACTAAATCCAATTCATCATTCGTCTTTTCAGGTTCGTACGTTTCCATGGCCTTATCGATTTCAGTAAGCTTATAAAACCTACTTCTTCCAGTTGGCGAAATCTCTTGCTCTTGCTCGTCATCTGTAGAACCTTCAGGCTTTTCGCCATCTTCGCCTTCCATATCAAGTTCGCTAGCTTCTCCAGGCTTCAAACCAAGTTGCGATATTTTCATAGCAAGTATTCGTTCCTTTTCTTGCGTAAGTTTAAAAACCTCTCTGTTTAGCTTACCTACCTCATCAAGCAACGCATCTTGTTCAACCAGACTTTTTCTAATTCTTATATATTTTCTAATTAACAAATAAACTAAAACAACGACTAAAACAACAATAGTTAAAAAGATTAATACAGTAATACCTGCGAGAATCCAATCCATTGCTGTGAATTCGGTAGAATAAGTTTTAACTGTCTCATAGTATGTTTTAAGATTAAACATATCTTTAAGCCCATTCCATAGACCTAAAAATATTTTCCCTATCCCGCCAAAAAACTGAGATAAGAAATCAAACAAAAACCTTATGAAAATATCCATTATGTTCACCCCTTGTCCATAAAACAATAAAAGACATATAAATTAATATATGCTCTTACTTGAATTATGCTTGTTTTTTCTTTTCATATTTCATTTCAACTATTAGTTCAATAAAGACGTATAGTTGGTAAATAAAGAAAATAAACATTGGTAAAATTATACCAAACAAGAAGCCATACTTGGAACTAAAGAAATCCAGAGCATAACCAACCTTAGGAATTCTAACCCCGTTATAAACAGAAATCACATCTCCAGGCGGAACTTCCTCAGCATCTTCAATTATATTATTATCCCCTTGGGTCGTATACGACACCATAAGTCCGTCATCGTTAACTTCTAATATTCTGTGAGTCTTAATAATCCTTTGGTTTTGTTCCATTGCAAAGAACGAGATTATTTCGTCTTGATCTAGCAAAGTTTCACCATCATAAACACGAGTAAAAATTAAATCACCTTTCATAATGGTATCTTCCATAGATTCAGATTGAATACTATAAGGAATAAACCCGGCAACATTAGCCACACCTTCATCTTGTGTACTTAAAGACACGATTGTAATAATTCCCGCAAGAATTATTAACAAGACAAAGAAAGTATTTAACATTAATGAGGCAACACTAATTCCTTTTTTCTCTTTGTTGACTTTTCCTCCCATAATTCACCTCTTTAATCGGCATAAGAGAGTAAGCTTCAGCTTACTCCTTAAAACCTAATTTAACAAAATTGTATACTATGCCTCAAGTTTTAAGAACTTAATTGTTAATGATAAGTAACTATCTGCGTCATTTGAAAGACCTAGAGCAGCACTGTTTTCATTATCGATATCTTGACCTTCAAACCATACATAAACTCTAATCTTTGTAATCCCTGGCTCTGCAGTAAAAATTATATTGTCAGGGTTAGTCGTATCGAATGGAACAGTATCTGTATCAGGTGTGATAGTTTCAACTAATTCAAAGTATTCAGTTTGACTAGCAAAATCAGATAAAGGCAATTCAGTTCCTGCAGCTTTAACACCATAATAAGGTGTTTTCTCTGTAGTACTTGCTCCTTGTCCTAATGCAGCTGTAGTATGGCTTAATGCATGTGGTTCCCAAATTACTTGAGTAGCACTTGTTCCACCCGCTAAAGCCCTAGCTGTTGCAGGAGTATATGTTCCGTCAGTCCCTTGATTGAAGAATGCTATTCTTGAAGAATATTCAAGACCTACACTCTCAGAAGTTCCATCACCAGAAACATATCCAATATCAGAAACATCATCTAAATAAATGGCCTCTGTTGTTGTCGTTCTAACAAATAGGTCAAAAGCAATGAACTCTCCAAATGTTCCGGCAACTTCCGTTACAGGACCAGTTGTTGTTAAAGTTGTTGTCCCTTCTTCATTAAGTGACCCAGAAAACATTTCAAAGTTTCCTGTAGACTGTGATCCAATAGTAGATACTGGTGATAATATAGATGGTACTTGGTTTGTATGACCTGTATAACCATCGATTATATCTTGAACATCTAATGACGCTCTCCAGTTTTCTGCATCTGTTGATACCTGAATACCATCAGCTGCTTCAACGTTCAGCTCTAACCCTTCTAATTGTACGGCAACGTTTTGACTAAACCATGCATATGATGCTGAAGTCAATGAAACCATCGTAATTAATAACATTAAAAATGCACTAAATAGTTTTTTATTTCTCATAATTTTCCCTCTTTTCTTTAAACCATTTTTAATTTTTATTTTCTTCTTATATACATAAGCATCTTCATTTCCCCTCCAAGTATGTCATCTACACATTCGGGGTCATCGCCCTCTAGCCAAATCACTACAGTGAATTTATCTACATCACCTGGTTCGAATTCTTCACGATCCATATCCATTATTCGAGTATTCGAAACAAATGGAGTAGTATTTGGTTCTGGAAGTCCAGTTATAGGACTAGGCTTTGCATATGTCGTAGACTCTTTATTATGGTAAACTCTTACCCTAACTGCTTCGTCTACATTTTTAATCACTGATTGTATTGCTATAACTGCATTATAATCAACTGCTTCATCCCCTTCATTTTTTAAAAAGAATGAATATGCTATGTAATCGTCCTGACTATGATCACCTTCTTGAAGGTGAATATCATCAGGAAGCCAATCACCAGATATATTATCCATATAATCCAGAGCATCAGCGTGTAAGGTTATACCAGTTTCACTAAAATCTCTATAAGGAGACATTACTATTCTTGTTCTAGACATTAAGCTAGAATCAAGTGTAATTGTGAAGTTTCCTGCACCGCTTACTATATATATTACACCATAAATCGTCGTAATAAGCAACATTAATATAGAAATTAACATGAAAATTAGACGTATCTTTACATTTCTTTTATGTATTTTTTCTGCTGTAACCCTAACTTGAAGTTTATCTTTCACCTTTACCACCTACTAACTAGAGTTACAAAGACATCAATAAAGGGACGTTTTCCTTTTCAATATCAACGAAAACCATTCCTACATCTTGTCTTAGTGATGACACTTTTAAATTTGTCTCTAAATCTTCTGCTGCTAAAATTACATACTTTACATTGTTTTCTACAATCCCAGTGTTTTGATCAACAAACTTAAAGTCATTAATCGCAAATTTATACCCTGCTTCTATCAAAAATTGAATAAATTCTATTTTGTCATCAAGCAATAAAGGGTTAATCTTAAACACTATATTTTTAGTAAACCTATCATCTTGGCAAATCTTTATAATCTTGTTTATATTAGCTTTCTTATCGAAAATTTTACTGTCGAGTTCGATGATTATAGGAGCGTTTTGTCCATTGACCGTCATCCATTGATAATTATATAGTAATACTTTTTGGATTTGTATCAATGTATGCTCCAAAATAAAATTGTTTTTGTCATAAACTATTTTAATTAACCTGTCATCAAAATTAGACAACTCTTCTTTATTATAATTGAAAGTTGTTCTAATAATTAAACCGTCATCCTCATCAAGAGGATACATCTGATAAAAATCTAAATTGAATTCGTCTTTTAAAATTTCTTTATGTATTTTATTAGCATATTTTTTATTTTTACTAATATTCTGTCTTAATTTTTTTCTTATATTTCTAACGTCATTCCATTTATTTCCGTCAAAAATACCATATTTTTCTTTTAATAAATTCATAGTTTCTGTAAAATTCTTGTTTTTACCACTAATATTGACCATCTTATTTTCAATTTCAATCGATGCCGACAAAACTTTAGCAAGCATCACTAAATCTTCTATAACTTTACTAGATACTTTTTTATCGCCAACTAGCCTTTCCATTATTACATATATAAACCTTTTCTCAATTATCCCATCAACAGCATAATCTTTATAAAAAACCTCATATTTAGAAAGTTCATCATCGTTGTTGTCAAAAATAAAATTTTCATAATAGGTAGATATCGACCACCTAATTTTTTCCTTGTTATCTGATTTTGCATCATATAAAGACATTAAGATTATATGCGCATAACCTACTAAGTCATCAATTCTTCGTTGAAACAAACCATCAATTAAGCTTTTTTGCACATAATCACCTACCTTTACTATATAATTCATTATACCATTCTATATTTAATAGAAAAAGGCATTAACTACATTTTTACTAAAAATTGACACAAAAAAAGTAGAAAACTCAGTTTTCTACTTAACAAATGGCACTAAAGCCATAAATCTTGATTTTTTAACTTCATTAGCAATATGTCTTTGATGTTTTGAACATGCTCCTGTTGCTCTTCTAGGTAAAATTTTACCTTTATCATTACTAATATATTTTTTAATTATTTCAGTATCTTTATAATCAACAGATTTACCTGCACACATTTGGCAAACTTTTCTGTTTCTCCTAAAATTATCTCTCATTTTTCCTCCTCATTAATCTAAGAAGTTATCATCGATAGAAACTGTTTCTCCGAATTCTGCAAATGGGTCATTATCCACATCAACATTATTATTCGATTGATTATTTTGGTAATCATACGGAGTTACATTATCATTTTTTCTTTCTTTCGCTTGCTGTTTACTTTCTAAAAATTGAACATTGTCAGCAATAACATCCATAGTATATCTTTTATTTCCATCTTTATCATCATAACTTCCTGTTTGTAATTTTCCATCGACAGATACTAAACTGCCTTTATCTAAATAATTACATACATTTTCAGCTTGTTTTCTCCATGCTGTAACATTTATAAAATCTGTTTCTCTTTGACCTGCTTGATTAGTATAAGTCCTACTTATTGCCACAGAAAATCTTGTATATGGCAAGTTAGAACCCGTATATCTAAGCTCTGGTTTCGCTGTTAATCTTCCTACTAACGATACTCTATTCATTATATACACCCTTTCATTAGTTTTCTAATTTAGTTATCAAATGACGAATAACGTCTTTACTAATCAACGACAAACGATCAAATTCATTAATTGCTTTATCATCTTTAGCTTCGATAGTCACCAAAAAGTAATAACCTGTTTTTTGTTTTTTAATTTCGTATGCTAATTCTTTTTGACCTAAATCTCTTGAATCGACTACTTTTGCTTCATTATTCGTTAAAATTCCTTCAAAACGATCTTTAACCGCCTTGATTTCCTCTTCACTTAATGTAGCTTTAACAATGTACATGATTTCGTACTTATTCATTTCTACACCTCCTTCTGGTCTATTGGCTTTCACACATTATGAAAGCAAGGAGTAAATTAATACTCGAGACTAATTATAGCAAACATCCTATATATTTACAAGTCTAATTAAACATTAAACCTGAAATGACAAACATCGCCATCTTGCATGATATAATCCTTGCCCTCAAGCCTTAATTTACCTGCTTCTTTTGCTCCTTTTTCAGAACCGTTTTCAACTAAATCAGGATAACTTATTATTTCAGCTTTAATAAATCCTTTTTCAAAGTCTGTATGGATTATACCCGCACATTGTTTAGCGTTCATTCCTTTTATGAATGTCCATGCTCTAACTTCCTTTGGACCTGCAGTAAAATACGTTGCTAATCCTAAAAGTTTGTATGTAGATTTTATCAACTTATCTAATCCGCTTTCTTCTATCCCTAAATCAGTTAAAAAAAGTTTTTTAGATTCTTCATCAAGTTCACTCAATTCAGCTTCTATTTTTGCGCTTAAAACAATAACTTCAGCTCCTTCATTTCGTGCATAATCAATAACTTTTTTTACATTCTCGTTTTCAGTATAATCAACAATCTCATCTTCGTGTATATTCGCCATATATATAATTGGTTTTGAGGTTAGTAAATTAAAGTGCTTTATTATTTTCTTTTCTTCCTCATTGAAATTCAAATTTCTGACAGGTTTGTCATCTAACAAATTTTCTTTTATTTCAAGTAGAAGTTCGTATTCTTTAATAGCATCCTTGTCGTTGCCTTGTTTAATTTTTTTGCCCAGTTTTGCAACTCTATTATCTACTTGCTCAATATCAGATAAAATAAGTTCTATGTTAATGACTTCGATATCCGATATTGGATCTATTTTTCCAGATACATGGGTAACATTTTCGTCTTCAAAGCATCTAACAACCTCACAAATCGCATCCACTTCTCTAATATGCGATAAAAACTTGTTGCCGAGCCCTTCCCCCGCAGAAGCACCCTTTACTAAACCTGCTATATCTGTAAACTCAAACGTTGTTGGTATAACTTTTTCAGGTTTATACATTTCTTCTAATTTTTGCAACCTGTTATCAGGAACACTAACGACCCCAACATTTGGTTCAATCGTAGCAAACGGAAAGTTTGCAGCTAATATTTTCTTATTTGTTATTGCATTAAATAAAGTTGATTTACCTACATTCGGCAAACCAACTATTCCAGCTTTTAAACTCATATTACACCTCTTCTATATCGTAGGGAAAGTCCCTGGGCCCATCGGTAGCCCTATCAAGTACCAACTCACTATTATTAAAAGCCACAGCCCTATAAAAGCAAGCAAAGTAGGTACTAATAATTTTATTGTTCCAAAAACTGTAGTTTTCTCAGTATCAGAACTATATTTTTGAATAAATCCTATCATGATTATTAAAGCGATAAACATTGGTGTAAAACCTACACTTACCCCTTCTATTGCTCTATATACAAACTGAGTAAACCCAGGTGTAACATTAGAACGCATAAATAGTGGAACTATTAACGGAGACATTAGTTCCCATTTTAAAACAGTGTTAGTAATTAAAACACTCGATAAAAAGACTACTATTGCAAATCCAAAAATCATCGGCATTCCAGAAAGTTCAAAATTATATAAAACTTCTATAAAGTTTGTCGTTAAAACAACACCTATATTAGTCCATTCAAACAAATGAATCACTTGTATAGCGAAAAACACTACTACAAATAAATATCCTAAATCTTTAAATGCACTTGAAAGCCCCACGTTGAAGTCATGATTATCTTTAAATTTATTATTAAGCATCCCAAAGGCAAAACCTGTTATAACCATTATTATTGCAAATATATATATGTACCCAGTTGAAAAAATCGAATTTTCACCAAAAACCATATATATATATCTAGTTTCCGTAGTATCTAGTAATGCTCCAGAATACGGCAAATTTGGAACCAGTGAATAAATAAACCCCGCTAAAAGCGCAAGCAAAATAGAATGTGTTATTACAATGTTCTTTTTTGTTATATTTATTTCATCGTCCTCAATCTCACACTCTTCTTTACATTCGATCTTCTTTATTTTAGGAACTAACAGCTTTTCTATAATAATAGTTCCTAATATACTAACTATTATTACGGAAGATACTGATATAAACAGAGTCCCCATATTATCAAATGAATAATTTGTCATTATTTCTAAATTGGCAGATATACTTGTGAAATCTCCCAAAACTAAATTTTCATAATCAAGCAAAAATCCCGTTCCATATCCAGCAAGCCCTCCGATAAAAGCGATAAAGACTCCTAAAACCGGGCTTTTCTTTGAATGTTTAAATATCAAAGCAAACAACGGCATGGTAATTAAAAATATGTATTTACCGAAAGTCGTTAGCAATATAGCTATTAAAAAAGTTATAAAAATTAGCACTGGTTGCTTTATTTTTTTCATTCTTTTGAACCAAAACGAAAACAAACCGCTACTTTCTCCAATACCAATACCAACTAAAGATATAATTAGCATTATCAAAGGACTGAAAATATTAAAATTTGAAGTAGCATTACTAATCAAAAAATAAAGTCCTTCCATACTAAAAGCATTTCTAACCGTAACCAAACTCATCTCAAGTCCGTATTGTAAATCTCCTTGTCTTATGGAAATGATATTCGCTCTTTGGCCCTCAAGACCAATTAACGAAAATATGTATGACAAAAATATTACCGAAACACCAATAATGAATATTGCATATATCGGACTTATAACTTTTTTATTTTTTCTGAATTTACTCATGTTTCACCTCGTCTATCTTAAAACCCTTTTAAGTTTTTTGTTAAACTCTATTCTTGGCATCATAATACTTCTTTTACAGTTTATGCACTTAATTTTTATATCAGCGCCAAGCCTAACTATTTCCCATTCATTAAAACCACACGGATGTGGTTTTTTCATTTCAACTATATTATTTAATTTATACTCTTTATTCACACCAATTCACCTATTCTTTAACATCTATTATTTCTAATATTCTGTTTAAATCTGCATCATTAGTAAACTCTATTTCAATTTTTTTGTCTTTAACCTTTACTTTAGAGTCTAATTTTTCCCTAAGTAAATCTTCCACAAATTTATACTCATTAATAATTGGTTTTCTATTAATTTTGTTTTTCTTTTTTATTTTATCAGAACTAGTCATTTCTTCAACTTCATGAACTGGTAACTTATTTATATCTATTTTGTTTGCAATCTCGATAATCTGCTCATCATTTTCTAACTTACTCAGTATTTTAGCATGACTCATAGAAATCTTTGAATTTGTAACCATATTTTGAACTTCGGCAGGCAACCTAAGTAGCCCTAGCACGTTAGTTATATAGACCCTACTCTTACCTAACCTTTTAGAAAGTTGCTCCTGCGTTAAATTAAGTTTTTCGATCATTTGTTTATACGCCTTAGCTTCTTCTATTGGGTTTAAATTTTCCCTTTGAAGGTTTTCCAAAATGGCTATTTCCATCATTTGTTCATCATTAAACGGCCTAATAATAGCTGGTATCGAGTTTAAACCTACTTTTTTACTAGCTCTAACTCGTCTCTCGCCCGCAATTATTTCATAACCTTTTATGCTTTTCTTAACAATTATTGGTTGAAAAACACCATGTGTTTTTATAGAATCTGCTAATTCCTCCAATGCTTCATCATCAAAATCCTTACGCGGCTGGTAAGGGTTTGCTCTTAATTCCGCAATTGGAATTTCTATAATTTCTTCACTTGTTGACTCTTCATAGATTTTTTCTTCAATATCTCCTACGTTAATATTATCTGTATCAAATAATTGCTCCAACCCTTTTCCAAGAGCTCTTTTTTTATTTTCCATTTCGATCAATCACTTCCTTAGCTAAATTCATATATGCAGCAGTTCCTCTGCTTGTTGGATCATACGCTAATATTGGTTTTCCGTGACTAGGCGCCTCTGATAATCTTACAAGTCTTGGAATTATAGTATCATAAACTCTTTCCTTAAAGTATTTTTTTACATCCTCGACAACTTCTAACCCTAAATTAGTTCTAGAGTCTAACATAGTTAACAAAACCCCTTCAATATCTAGACTAGGATTTAATTTTTTCTGAGCTAACATTATGCTGTTTAAAAGTTGCATTATTCCCTCTAGCGCAAAAAATTCACACTGAACAGGAATTATTACCGAATCTGAAGCTGTTAAAGCATTAGTTGTTAAAAGCCCTAACGAAGGCGGGCAATCAATAATTACATAATCAAACTTTTCTCTTACTTGGTCTAAATGTTTTTTTAATTGACCAGCTTTAGAAAAACCTTCTTCACTTCTACTTTTATCCATTAACTCTATATCTGCTCCTGCCAAATTAATAGTTGCAGGAATAACATACAAGTTTTTAAATTTTGTTTTTACTATTACATCTTCAGCAGTTGCTTCATCCAAAAGCAAGTCATATATACTCTTTTTAATTTCACCTTTGTTAATGCCAATTCCAGTAGTTGTATTACCTTGAGGATCCAAATCGATCAATAATACCCTTTTTTTTAGTTCGCCCAAAGATGCTGCTAAGTTAATACTAGAAGTCGTTTTACCAACGCCACCTTTTTGATTAACAAGCGATATTATTTTTGCCATAAACTCACCATTTTCTAATTATTTTCTATATTATATTTTACCACATTTAACACTATAAATCTATCACAAAAAAGAAAAAGAATTAGACTTCTTTTTCTAATTCTCTAGCAAGCTCCTCTTTATTCATTTTGGAATAACCCTTTATTTTTTTGTCTTTCGCTAACTCTTTTAAATCACTTACATTCATATCCATGTAACTTGCTTCTTTAGTTTCTTCTGGCATTTTTTTGTTTTCAACCAAATATTCAATTTGCTCTTTTGTTAATGTTTCATATTCCACTAAAGCTTTTGCAACTAAATCTAAAACCTCTTTGTTTTTAGTAAGTATTCCTTTTGCAACATTATATTGCTCATTAATAATCTTACCAACCTCAACATCTATCTTATTTGCAACTTCAGTTGAGAAATTTTTTCTTTTGTTGTAGTCTCTTCCTAAGAAAACTCTTGCCTCTGGTTCTTCATATTGGATAGGTCCTAAATCACTCATTCCATATTCAGTAACCATAGCTCTAGCTATTTTTGTTGCTTGTCCAAAGTCATTGTGAGCACCAGTACTTATTTCACCAAAAGTTAATTCCTCAGAAACTCTACCTCCAAGTAGTCCCGCGATTCTTTCTAATAATTCTGTCTTAGTAGAAGTATACTTTTCCTCTTTCGGAAGCATCATAGCATATCCGCCAGCGTGTCCTCTTGGAACGATCGTAACTTTTTGAACATCATTTGCATCATTCAACTTCATACCTAAAATAACATGTCCAGCCTCGTGATAAGCAACAAGTTCCTTTTCTTTAGCAGTATATTTCTTAGTTCTTTTAGCAGGTCCCATTAAAACTCTATCTTGAGCTTCATCGATTTCTGACATTCCAATTGTAGTTTTATTTCTTCTAACTGCAAGTAAAGCAGATTCATTTAATAAGTTCTCTAAATCTGCTCCGCTAAACCCAACCGTTCTTTTAGCAACATTATCTAAAGTAACGCCAGGACTAAACTTTTTGCCATTAGCATGTACTTTAAGTATTTCCTCACGGCCAGCTAAGTCTGGTAAGTTTACCGTTACTTGTCTATCAAACCTTCCTGGTCTTAACAATGCAGGGTCCAGAACATCAGCTCTATTTGTAGCAGCTATAATTATAATACCTTCATTAACTCCAAAACCATCCATTTCAGTTAAAAGTTGATTAAGTGTTTGCTCACGTTCATCGTGTCCTCCACCTAAACCTGCCCCTCGTTGACGACCAACAGCATCGATTTCATCAATAAAAATCAAACACGGTGCATTTTGTTTAGCTTGTTTAAACATATCTCTAACACGGCTTGCACCAATACCTACAAACAATTCCACAAAATCAGAACCACTTATAAAGTAAAATGGTACTTCGGCTTCGCCTGCAACAGCACGCGCAAGTAATGTTTTACCAGTCCCCGGCGGACCATAAAGTAAAACACCCTTTGGTATTCTAGCACCTAAACTCTGAAACTTTTTAGGATCTTTCAAGAAATCGATCAACTCTGATACTTCTTCTTTTTCCTCGGTTAAACCCGCCACATTTTTGAAAGTGACTTTACCTGTCTTTTCATTAATCTTTGCTCTACTTTTACCAAAGTCCATAGACTTATTCGCAGTCCCCATTTGCCTTGAAACAAACATAAAAGCTATACCTATTATCAATAATAATGGTAGAACGTTTACTAGAAACACTAAGAATGCAGATGAATCAGGATCAGCGGAAGTTTCCAATTCAAAACCTTGCTCCTCTTGGAACGATACCAACCTGTTCATAAATTGTTCTGACATTGGTATTCTAACTAAGAACGATTCGTTTTCCTCATAACCTTCTAACCTTCCTGTAAGTTCAAACAGATTGGCTCTACTTCTTGGCGTTATTTCAAGAAGTTCAACATTCTCTTCTCTTAACTCTGTTAAAAACTCATCATAACTCAAAACGTTCGTTGTTTGATTTAAAGCATTCATTAAAGCAAAAATAGCTACCATAACAATCAAAATAGCTATGTAAGAATAGTTGTTTTTTTTCTTCATATTTGCATTTATTTTATTTTTCATAATTTACCTCCTATTATTTTTTACATACTTAAGTATTATATCATAATTATCAGATTTTTTTAAAGCGTATTTGCTTTTATATACACCTGGTATCCATAATATTTTATTTCTAGAATCCGTTACCAAAATTATTTGTTCTCTTTTTGTAATCGGAACTTTCTTATCTATCAAAATATTTTTTACTTTTTTACTTCCGCCACCTGATATTTCAACAAAATCTCCCTTTTCTCTACTTTTAACATAAAGCGGTAACTTCACATCGTCTTCGTTAATCATTAAATAGTCATTGTTATTCAGCGGTTCCTCTTCGACCAAAGAAATTAATTGACCATTCACTTTAACATATTCTTCTAAAAGCATTTTATTAAAGGGTTTGCTATCTTCCTTTTCTTTTATATAAATATCATTGTATTCTTTAACAACAACCTTATTACAAGGAAAAGTTGCTATAACATTTGGTCTTTCACTTAACATTATTTTTTCTAATTCAGTAAAATGTTTTTTATTTATAGTCTCGATTTTGTCTTCACCATAAACATCTAGGAAGTACATTCTTAGGATTTCCCTTTTTATAGCATAGTGTAAATCGAATAATTTGTTAATGTTTATTTTATTATTAACCACAACACTCTTATACTCTAGTTTAGAAGCGTCATAAATATAATCATATGCTCCTGACAAATTTTTAGAAAAATCACTAAAGTTACTTAGCAATTGCTCATTTTCTTCTTTTAAAATTGGGATGACATTATTTCTAATCCTATTTCTAAAGTAGTCATCTTTATAATTAGATTTATCAATAAAATATTTTACATTGTTTTCTTCACAATAATTCAATATTTCTTTCTTTTCTTTATTAATCAAAGGCCTTAACAACAATGAACCATCAAACTTCCTAGAAAATGCAAAGCCAGATAAACTTTCCAAGCTAGATCCTCTAATCAATCTTATTAAAATCGTTTCAATAAGATCATCTCCGTGATGAGCTGTCAACAACTTATTTGAATTATATTTTTTTAATACTTTATTAAAAAAGTCGTACCTTAATTTTCTTGATTCGTTATGAAAATTACCAACAATTTTTCCATTTAAATTTATACTTTCAAATCCTACTTTGTAAAAATCACAAATCTTTTTTAATTCTTTTTCCTCTAAATCACTTTCTTCTCTAACGCTATGATTAACATGTGCACATATTATATTAATATTTTTAGTTTCTCTTATACTTAATAATATTTTTAGTAAGCACATCGAATCTGGCCCACCAGAATTTGCTAAAATAATTGTTTCATCTTTTTCGATTGTTTTTTCTAATTTTTTTAAAACATCATTCATTAGACCACCTAATTTCATAATTATATTCTTTTTTCAAAATAGTATTTATTCTCGAGAACGGTTTACTTCCGAAAAAACCTCTATTTGCTGAAAAAGGGGAAGGATGCGACGATTCAACTACATAATGTCTCTCGACATCGATCAATCGCTTTTTAGACTTTGCATAATTCCCTAACAAAAGAAACACTATCGGTTTATCATTCTCTTGGAGATTCAAAATAACATCATCTGTAAATTGTTCCCAGCCTATATTTTTGTGCGATGAAGGCAAACCCTTTTCTACAGTTAATATGGTATTCAAAAGCAATATGCCCTGTTTAGCCAAATCGCTTAAATCAACATCACATCTATTTATATTCAGGTCATTATTCATTTCCTTAAATATATTTCTCAATGAAGGTGTTATTTTACACCCCTTTTTAAGCGAAAAAGCTAACCCGTTTGCTTGTCCATAGTTATGATACGGATCTTGACCTAATATTACAACCTTAACATCT
Source organism: Bacilli bacterium (assembly GCA_007116525.1). GTDB lineage: Bacteria > Bacillota_I > Bacilli_A > RF39 > UBA660 > CSBR16-113R1. The sequence goes on along the minus strand of SKIH01000020.1, from coordinate 429 downwards.
AAAGGATTTACAAGTTCAAACGCCTTAAAAATTTCTTTCTTCTCAGGAAAAACAACCGCTTCTTCATATTTTTTATTTACTTTCACCATAATCTTGTCTAAAAGATTACTGTCAATAAATTTTTCCCAATTTTTATTTTTTATGTAATTCATTTGATAACTCCACAAAAATCTCTATACTCAACTTCTCGGCCCTAACTGACAAATCATAATCAAACTTATTCAAGACTTTTTCCACAACTTCTAAATCATACTCTTTTAAATTATTCTTTATTGTTTTTCTTTTTTGTTTAAAACTATCCCTAACTAATTTAAAAAATAATTGCTCATTTTCTAAGTCGAATTTTTCTTTTTTAGGACTTAAAGACACTACTATACTATCAACATTTGGAGTTGGTAAAAAAACAGTCCTACTAACATCCATTACTTT
>SKIH01000019.1 GCA_007116525.1 Bacilli bacterium | reverse complement strand
TACCATTTTTGTAAGCTAACGCTAATGGAACACCCCATCCGTCTCCTACTTGTGCACTAACTTCATTTACAACCGTACTTCTGTCAGCTTCGCTCAACTTGTTTAAATCAACATAATGAATAGCCGTATCGGTTTCATCTGTCGCTTCTGCCATTACTGGTAAAGCTTGTTCGCAAAATGGGCAAGTGTCCATCCCTATTACTATAACCGAGGTTTCTTTTTTTATCTCCTCATTGAACTTTCTACTTGCGAATATATTATTAATTCCGCTTTCAACTACCATTTGGTTTCTTTGATTTGTCTGAACTGCAACTAAAACTACTAATAGTATAAAGGCTGCAACTCCCCCTAAAATCATATATTTATTTGTATTGTCTTTTTTCTTCATAATAAAACCTTCTTTCTTAGACAATTTTCAACATTGTTTTATTTTCCACAACATTGTTTGTATTTTTTTCCAGAACCACACGAACAAGGTTCGTTTCTACCTACTTTTTCAACACGTTTAGGTGCTCTTCTCTTCTCTTTCTTCTCGCCTGATGTAACCGCTTGACCTTTAATAACCTGTTTTCTTTCAGTGTTTTGTTTAATGTGAGCTTTCATCAAGTATGTAGTTATGTCCTTGTCAATAACATATAGTAAATCATCGAAAAGTGCAAATCCTTCGGAAGTATATGCTCTTAGAGGATCTTCCTGAGCATACCCTCTTAGCCCAATACCTTCTCTCAAGTGAGACATTGTATTTATATGTTCCATCCAGTGCATATCAATCACTCTAAGCGAAATCGCTTTTTCAAATTCGTTTCTTACTTCTTCTGGAAAACCTTCTAATTTACTTTCATATTCTTTTACTAAATTTGAATGTATTTTATCAATTATTTCCTTTTCTTCTAACCCATCAATTTCAGTCGTTTTCATTTTTGTTTTTAATATTTCATTAATCGCTTCTAAAATTTCAGATCTATCTAATTGGGTTAAATAACCTTCTGGCATAATATGGCTTTCAACTAATTCACTAACATAGTTATATATATTTTCAATAGTTTGTTTATGAACAGAATCACCATCTAATATTTCATTTCTTTTTTCATACATAATCAATCTCTGCTGATTAATTACATCATCGTACTTCAACAATTCTTTACGAGTATCAAAGTTATTACCCTCTACTCTTTTTTGCGCCGACTCAATCGAATTAGATATTGTTTTGTTTCTAATAGCCATCTCTTCATTGAAGCCTACTCTAGTAAGCATTGCTTTAGCTCTATCAGTACCAAACCTTACCATTAAATCATCTTCGAAAGATACAAAGAACTGTGAAAACCCAGGGTCTCCTTGCCTTCCGGCACGACCTCTAAGCTGGTTATCAATTCTTCTAGACTCATGTCTTTCTGTACCAAAAACACAAAGACCACCTAGTTCTTTTACTTCTTTAGACAACTTAATATCAGTCCCACGACCTGCCATGTTTGTCGCAATAGTAACAGATCCCTTGTTGCCTGCTTCTAAAATTATCTCTGCTTCTCTAGAGTGATTTTTGGCATTAAGAACATTGTGTTTTATTCCTTTTTTACTTAACAGTGAGCTTATAAGTTCATTTGTTTCAACAGAAACAGTACCGACAAGTACCGGCTGTCCTTTTTTATTTCTCTCTGCAATTTCTTTTATAATAGCGTTATATTTAGCTTTTTGATTAACGTATATTAAGTCTCCCAAATCTTCTCTTATTACGGGTACATTCGTAGGGATTTGAATTACATACATATTATATATGTCTCTAAACTCTTCCTCTTCGGTTTTAGCTGTACCAGTCATACCTGATAGTTTTTTATACATTCTAAATAAGTTTTGGAATGTAATGGTTGCCAAAGTTTTAGTCTCTTCTTGGATTTCGACACCCTCTTTTGCTTCGATAGCTTGGTGTAATCCATCTGAGAACATTCTTCCGTCCATTAATCTCCCAGTAAATTGGTCAACAATTACGATCTTTCCGTCTTTAACAACGTAATCAACATCAAGCGACATTGAATAATTAGCTCTTAGTGCTTGATTTATAAAATGAACTAATCCAGTATTTTTAATATCATATAAATTATCTAAACTAAAACTTTTTTCAGCTTTTGCTATACCGGTTTCATCTAAGGTTACAGCTTTTGTTTTTTCGTCATAAACATAACCGTCATTCTCTTTTAATCCTTTAACAAACCTATCTGCCTGAGTATATAACTTAGCTGATTGCATTGAACCACCTGAAATAATAAGTGGCGTTCTTGCTTCATCGATCAAAACCGAGTCAACCTCATCTATAATAACGAAATTAAGACCTCTCATAACTCGGTCTTCTTTCCTCACAACCATGTTATCTCTTAAATAATCGAATCCTATTTCATTGTTTGTCGAATACATTATATCTGCGTTATAAGCATCTCTTTTTTCCATAGGAGATAATTCATGGAAATTAACCCCTACAGTTAATCCTAAAAATTTATAAATGTTTCCCATCCACTCAGCATCTCTTGATGCCAAATATTCGTTAACAGTTATAATATGAACACCATTTCCCTCAAGTGCATTTAAGTAAGCCGGAAGCGTGGATGTTAACGTCTTCCCTTCACCAGTCTTCATTTCCGATATATTACCATAATGGATTGAAAGTCCACCTACTAACTGAACATAGAAAGGTTTCTCTCCAATTACACGATCTGCAGTTTCTCTTACAACCGCAAAAGCCTCTACAACGATATCATCTAATGTCTCACCTTTTTCAAGTCTCTCTTTAAATTCAACCGTTTTATTTTTTAACTGTTCATCAGATAAAGATTTCATTTCTTCATCCAATAACTCTATCTCATCAGCAATTTGCTTAAACTTTTCTAACTCTTTATATTCATGATCTATTAATTTTTTCAAAAACTTCATCTTGTATCTTCCTTTCTCATACTACATTGTATCAAAATGTTATAAAAATGTATACAACATACATACTATATAAATAAAAAAAGAGGACTTAGTCCTCGTCGGCTGTAGTTATTAAACCATAATCTCCATCATGCCTTTTATAAACGACTGCAACACTATCGGTTTTATCGTGTAAGAAGATGAAAAAATCGTGTCCTAACATTTCCATTTGCAAAATCGCTTCTTCCTCTTTTGTTAATTTTAATTCTACATTTTTTCTTCTAACAATTTTAGGTTTTGAATCTTTTTCTTTTGCCTCTTCTTTAGTCGCTTCAAAATCCATTTTGTATCCTTCAAAATGTTTTTTCAAATTTTTGTTCTTTATTTTTTCTTTGCTTTTTCTTATTTGTCGCTCTAATTTTTCAGAAACGATATCTATAGCAGCATACAAATCTTTATCTGATTCTTCTGCTCTTAAAATTGCATACTTTGTAGGTATAGTAACCTCTATCATTTGATCGATTCCTCTTACTTTAACCGAAACATTAGCAGTCACTTCATCAGGGTTCTCAAAGTACTTATCAATTTTCCCTACTTTTTCTTTTATGTAACTTTCAATTGGTTTTGTGATTTTAACTTTTTTTCCATATATTTCGAATTTCATAATATCATATCCTTTCTAAAACAATTATAACATACAAAATTATTTTTATAAAATCTTTTCTATTTACACAATCATTCGTTTTTTTATTGTATTTTTATTTGTTTTTGCTATAATTACTTATAGGAGGTATTTTAAATGGAAAACAAAAATTATAGATATTTAATCGCAGCTTTATTTGTTGTTGTATTGTCGTTAGGTGTTGGTTATGCAATATTTTCAGAGACAATAAACATTACAGGTACGGCGGAAACTACAGGTACTTTTGATGTTGAGTTTAGTGCAGCAGAGGTTACAACCGAAATTGACGCTAGTGGTTCTACTGCAATAATTTCAGCAGACAAAAACTTATTAACACTTGATGTTCCAGATTTGCAAAGACCTGGTTCAACTGTAGTTTACGAAATTACTATTAAAAATGTTGGGACTATCGGAGCTGAGTTAATTAATATTAATCTTACAGGCGATGATGATCCAGACATAGTTGTTACATACCCTACTTTTCCAGTAGGAACCGTATTAACACCTAGTGGTTTAGCTGGTGATTCTTATACATTCGATATAACAGTTGAATGGGCTAACGATTCAGATTCTCCAGGACATGATTTAGTATTCGATGTTTCTTTAGATTATCAACAAGATTACTAAAAAATGAACATAATTATGTAAACAATAGTAAAAAAGAGTTGTGTTAACTCTTTTTTTTTGGTATTTTAATAGTATAGAGGAGGTAAAGAAGAAATGAAAGCAAATGATAAAAAGTATTTTATAGTGTCTTTGTTTATTGTGTTATTATCACTAGGTGTTGGTTATGCGATATTCTCAGAAACACTAAACATTACAGGTACGGCAACGGTTACTGGTAACTTCGATGTTGAATTTACATCTGCGACAGTTGTAGAAAACGAACATTCAGAAAGTGCAACAGCGGTGATTTCTGGTGATAAGAACACTTTAACAATTGACGCACCAGATTTAAAACAACCAGGTGCAGAGGTTACAGTTAGTGTAGTAGTTACAAATGTTGGAAACATCAATGCTGAATTATTAAGTGTTAACTTAGTTGGCGATGATGATCCAGACATAGTTGTTACTTATCCTACTTTTCCGGTTGGAACAGTTTTAATGCCTGGATTAACTCATGAATTTGATATTGTAATTGAGTGGGCAACAGATTCACAAGAAAGTGAAAAAACATTAAACTTTAGTGCTGAATTAAATTATCAACAAGAAGTTTAAAAACAAATAAAAACTGCACTCACGTAGTGCAGTTTTTATTTTAGGGAGGTTTAAAATGAGAAGACAAAAGCAAAACAAATACAAACTTACATTAATAACTGTATTTATAGCCATGATGTTTTTATCTATTGGTTATAGTTACTTTAGTGAAACACTAAATATAAGTGGTTTTGTTAATGCTGTTTTCACCGTTAGCGATGATGTTTTAAATGTAGATTTAAACCAAACTAATGGAAGTTATACCTCTTTGGATAATATCGATAGATGGACTTTAGTTTCAGAAAACCTGAATGAAAATGAGTTAACAATAACTTATTCAAGAAATGACACTACTGGGAGACCAAATGATAGAATTTTTAATATCACCTTCGTAAATACGTACCCTATCAATTTAACAAGTGGCACTGTTTCTACACAGATAATTTCGGGTGCTGCAGATATAGATTCATTAAGTGCTAGTTTAAACAAGACTGCAATAAC
>SKIH01000048.1 GCA_007116525.1 Bacilli bacterium | reverse complement strand
TAATCGATAGGTATATAACAGAAACTTAAAATATAAAAATTAAGTCTAAAAAATATACCATACATATAACTTTTTAATCATGCAATTTAGGAGGATATATGTGTGGAATAATAGGATATGTGGGTGGCAAAAATGCACCTGCAATTTTAATCGAGGGATTAAAAAAATTAGAATATAGAGGTTACGATTCAGCGGGTATTGCAGTCATAGAAAAAAATAAAGTAAATATTACAAAAGAAAAAGGAGCAATCAATAAATTAGAAGAAAAAATAAAAGAAAGTACTAGTACCATTGGCATTGGTCACACTAGATGGGCGACTCACGGCGTTCCAAACAAAACAAATTCACATCCCCATAAAATAGAAGATATTACAATCGTACACAACGGAATAATCGAAAATTATTTAGAATTAAAAAAAGACCTTATTGAAAAAGGATATAATTTTAAATCAGATACCGATAGTGAAGTTGCTTGTGCTTTGATTTGTGATATTTTTAAAGAAAAAAATGATATGCAAAAAGTACTTGAAGAGTTTAAAAAAATAACACGAGGAGCTTATGCAATCGGGGTATTAATCGATGGTGTTGAAGACAAAATTTATGCGATTAGAAATAAAAGCCCATTAATTATTGGCGTTAGTGAAGAGGAAAACTTTATAGCATCTGATGTTCCTGCAATATTAGAATATACTAATAAATATATTTTATTAGAAGATATGGATATTGCAATAATAGAAAAAAATGATATATCTATTTTTAGATCTAATAAAAAAATAAGTAATGATATTAAGACATTTGATAAAGAAGTAGATAAAATTGATAAAAATGGTTACGAACATTTTATGTTAAAAGAAATTAATGAACAACCAGATGTGATTAGAAGAACTATCGAATCATTCGATAAAAGAGATTTACCAGATTTAGCTAAATACGAAAAAATAGACATTGTAGCTTGTGGAAGCGCATATCATGCTGGGTTAATTGGTGAGCATCTGCTTTCTAAAAAACTAAAAGCAGCCATCACAACCCATATTGCTAGTGAATATAGATATAAGGATATAAACACAAACTTTAAAACACTAGTTATAGTTATTTCTCAATCTGGTGAAACTGCAGACTCACTAGAAGTAGTTAAAAAAGCAAATGAGCAGAATATAGATACACTTGGAATAATAAATGTTTATAAATCATCTATTGCAAGAGAAGTTAAATACTTAGTTTATACAAAAGCTGGTTTTGAAATTTCTGTTGCAACTACTAAAGCTTATTTGTCTCAAATAACCACTTTTGCACTAATGATAAATTCAAAACTAAACAAAGAAGAAATTGTAAAAGCAATAAATAAAACATTAAAACTTGAACAACAATGCATTAATATTGCTAAAAAAATTAAAAATCAAGAAAACTTATTTTTTATAGGAAGAGGAATAGATCATTATATTGGGCTAGAAGGTTCACTAAAGCTAAAAGAAATATCATATATACATAGTGAAGCATATCCTGCTGGTGAATTAAAACATGGTACGATTTCACTGGTTAGCAAAAATACACCTTTTATAGCTACAATAACTGATGAAGTTCTTTCTGAAAAAACAATAAGTAATATTAAAGAAGTTAAGGCAAGAGATGGAAACATAACTTTAATTGCAACTGAAGATATTAAAGTTAATGATGATTATTATGATAGTTTAATTCAAATACCTAAAGTTGAAAAAGATTTACAACCACTACTAGCAATCATAATACTTCAATTAATTTCTTATCACACTGCTAAAATGAGAGGTTGCAACATCGATAAACCTAGAAATTTAGCAAAGTCTGTTACTGTTGAATAATAAAAAAACCACATTATTGTGGTTTTTTTAATTTCCTAAATGTGCATAATAATTATTATCTAATACCATCCTTGAAACTTGAAAATAATTATGAACTATATTATTAATTTTTTCAACATACTCATCATCTACATTAGAACCTGGGTTTTTATAAAATTCTTTTTCACTTTTCTTATATTTCCCCTCATTAGTAATCCAGCTTCTATCTGAGAAAACAACAATCGGCTCTTCATTTGAAAAAATATCTTTTCCGGTTAATAATCTTGAATCATATTCAAGACCAAACATATTTAAAAGAGTCGGAGTTATATCAACACTGCTTCCAAGCAAGTCAACTTCTTTTCCTTCTGACTCAGAATTCCAAACAATAAACGGTAATCTATCTCTTTCAAAAAAGTCAGACCTGTCACTATTTGATCTTTCGTTTAACTGATCAGCAGTTAAACCATAAGGCCAATGATCTGATGAAATTGCAATCACAGTTTCTGAAAGCACTCCCTTTTCATCCAATTCGTTTATTAATTTCTCTATTGCTCTATCTAGTTCAACATGTTGTGCCATATATGCTCTAACAGCGGTAGAGTATGGCAATTCTTTCGCATACTCCCAATTTTTAACAGCCATCTGATTATATAAGTTGTATCTTAAATGACCGCTTATTGTTAAATAATATGTAAAAAATGGCGAATCTCCTATATAAAAATCTTTTGATTTTTCAATCATCTCTAAGTCACTCTGCGGCCACAAAGAACAGTTTATATTAAGTCCTTGTCCACATGCATAATAATTTTGATATCCTAAATTAGGGTGAGACTCATGCCTATTATAATAAGTGGCCCTTCCATTATGAATGGCAGTTGTTTTATACCCTTGGTCTAAAAATTGGTTTCCTAAAGTAAATGGGAGATAATTATTTCTTGACCTCCAAAGAGACCAAACACCTTCCCTTGGAAGAAGTCCTGTTTTAGACATATACTCGCCATCTATAGTACTTAAGAAAATCGGGGTATAAAAATTAGTGAAATTTAATCCTTCATTACTAAGTTTATATAATGTCGGTGTTATATTTTCATCTATAGCAATGTGATCGAGACTTTCTGCCAAAATATAAATTAAATTTTTGCCTTCAAATATTCCTGTCATCTCATTTTTCACTGTTGCATTTGATGTTTTAAAATAATTATGTAAATCAATAATATTTTGATTACTTTCATTTTCAATTAAATAATCAAAATCTATTTCAAGCATATTATATTCTTGCTTTTCAACTTCTTCTTCATCTTCATTTTTATTGTCATCTTCATCTATTATTTCATTGCCAGTATCAATTAACTTACTTTCCTCTTCAAAGCCAAAAATTAGTCTACTAACATCAAGCCTCATAGTAGTAGCAAGCCCTAGTCTACTAGTCATCATGTTTGGTAAATTTATTTTGTAATATAAATCATATGAAGAGTGCATTCCTTTCTTAGGAAGCAGAATCAAGTTTGAAGAATAAAGCAGTAATAGTACCGATATAACTATCATTAAATCATGTTTTTTAGCCTCTCTTGACTCTTCTTTACTTCTAAGAATTAAAATTAACGCAACTAAAGGAAAAAGATAAAGAATATAATATGACCAGTTATTTCTTATAACTTCTAAAACAAAAGTAAAAAACTCAAAAGCTGCCCCTGCTTGTCCGGCTAGTGAAAATGAATAAATAGCACTATAAATTAAATACACGGTCGCTTGACTGATGTATGCAAACAATAAAAATAATGTTATTAAAGTTAATGCCACTTTTAAAAGCTTACCTTTTAAAAACATTGTTGATAAAAATAAAATTAATCCATACGAAAGTGAAAAAAGTAAAATGTTTAAAAGGGGATAAGAAAAAAATCTCACGTTTAAGCAGAGCCTAAAAATAAGCTCTAAGTAAACAATTAAAAGGGGAAAATACATTACTCTTATGAAAGTTTTTTTCATAACCTCACCTTCTATTCAACTATGCTTATTATATCAAAATAAATTGTTTTAGCAAAAGAAAAATACTAGTTTTAAAACTAGTATTGAATTCCCCAAATAACCATATGCTTAGCCTTTTTGCCACAGCAAATACACTCATCTGAAATATGTTCTTGTTCTTCTGGTATACATCTTGCTTTTAGGCCTTTTATTTCCTTCATAGTCTCTTCACACTTAGGATCACCACACCACATAGTTTTAATGTATCCTGGCTTAGTATCCATTATTTCTCTAACTTGATCTAATGAAGTGCAAGTATATGTTCTACTAACGTTTCTATCATATGCTTTTTTCAGCATATTTTTTTGTATATCATCCATTAAACCAAATATCGCTTCAACAAACTTGTCATTTTTTGTTATATTCATTTTCTCTCTAGTGTCTCTTCTTGCAACAACAAGTTCATTAGATTCTATTTCTTTTTTACCAATCTCGATTCTAATTGGAACTCCATTCATCTCATGTTCAGCAAATTTAAATCCAGGAGACTTATCTGTTTTATCAACAAATGAAGTAATATCAACTTGGTTTAACTCTTCATTTAGCTCATCAGCTATCTCATATGCCTCTTTTCCAATTGGCACTATTGCAACTTGCATTGGTGCAATTTTTGGCGGTAACACGAGCCCATTATCATCGCTGTGAACCATAATAAGTCCACCAATCAACCTAGTTGATACACCCCATGAAGTTTGATATGCATATTCTTGCTCATTTTTATCGTTTGAAAACTTAATATCAAAAGCTTTAGAAAACTTCTGACCAAAATAATGAGAAGTCCCTGATTGCAATGATACGCCATCATACATTAAAGCCTCAACAGTAAGCGTGAACTCTGCTCCTGCAAACTTTTCACTTTCTGTTTTAAGTCCATTAATAACCGGTATTGCCATATAATCTTCTATAAATCTTTTATAAACATTTAGCATTTGATGAGTTTCTTTAATCGCCTCATCAGCACTAGCATGAACAGTATGGCCTTCTTGCCATAAAAATTCACGGGTTCTAAGAAAAGGACGAGTTTCTTTTTCCCATCTTACAACACTACACCATTGATTATATAACATCGGTAAGTCTCTATACGATTTAACTTTTTTAGAATAATAATCACCAAATAGCGCCTCTGAAGTTGGTCTAACACAAAGTCTTTCTTCTAATTCCTTAGAACCCCCATGTGTAACCCATGCAACTTCTGGTGCAAATCCTTCAATGTGATCATTTTCTTTTTGAAGTAAACTTTCGTTAATAAAAAGTGGCATAGACACATTAACATGTCCTAATTTTTTAAACTCTTTATCTAAAACATTTTGAATTTTCTCCCATATTGCATAACCTCTAGGTTCTAAAATCACACAACCTTTAACACTTGAATAATCTGCTAAATTAGCATTCCTAACTATATCAGTATACCACTGTGCAAAATCAACATCTCTTGAAGTAATCATCTTGTTTTTCATATTATCTCTCCTTTTTCTAACAAAAAAAGAATGGCCTAAGGAGCGAATAATCGCGGTACCATCCTTTAATTTACTTACTTAATTTAACGAGTTTCCCCGGGGAGTATTAATCCCACTCATAGATAGGAATCATCATAGATTATAATTAGGTTTCCACTATCCCTAAATCACTAGTATAAGAGCTATAACAATCATGTT